>DATFYA010000017.1 GCA_035315345.1 Candidatus Methylomirabilota bacterium | reverse complement strand
GCCGGCCCACATCGCCTACTACCAGGCGGTGCGCACGGTGGGGCCGGGACGGGCGGCGGTCTTCACGAACCTGATGCCGTTCCTGGTGCTGGGGCTCTCGTGGCTGCTGCTGGGCGAGCCCATCCGCTGGTACCATCTGGTGGGCGCCTGCGGGGTGATCGCGGGCGTCGTCCTGACCACCAGACGATGAAGCGGGCCGACGCTCTCCCTCTCCCCTCCGGGAGAGGTTCGGGGTGAGGGGCGCGCGAAGCGCTACCGCTTCCCCGCGACCTTCGGCGCCTTGGCCGACACCGGCTTCGCCGGCTTGTCGTCCTTGATGAGGTGCTTCACCTCGTCCATGAACTGGGAGATGTCCTTGAACTGGCGGTACACCGACGCGAAGCGCACGTAGGCCACCTGATCCAGCTTCTGGAGATGCTCCATCACGATCTCGCCGAGCTCGAGGCTCGTGATCTCCTTCTCGGCGCGGTCGTGCAGCTTGGCCTCGATGTCGGCGACCACGTCGTCCACCGCCTGGACGCCGACCGAGCGCTTCTCGCACGACTTGAGGATGGAGCCGCGCAGCTTCTGACGGTCGAACGGCTCGCGCCGGCCGTCCCGCTTGACCACGTGGGGCAGCACGTCCTCGATGTACTCGTAGGTCGTATAGCGCCGATGGCACTTGAGGCAGGCGCGGCGCCGGCGGATGAACTCCCCGTCCCGCCCGACCCGCGAGTCCACCACGCGGTCCTCGGTGTGGCCGCAGAACGGGCACTTCACTTCAGGCGCTCCGCGTAGAGCGGGAACTGGGTGGTCAGCTCCTGCACCTGGCCTCTCACTGCGGCCTCGACCGCGCCATCGCCGACGCGGCTGAGCACCTGGTCGATGAACTGAGCGATCCGCGCCATCTCGGGCTCCTTCATACCGCGGGTGGTGACGGCCGGGGTGCCGATGCGGATGCCGCTGGTGACCATGGGGCCCTTGGTGTCGAAGGGGATGCCGTTCTTGTTGACGGTGATCCAGGCGCGGTCGAGCGCCTCCTGGGCGTCCTTGCCGGTGACGTTGCGGGCGGTGAGATCGACCAGGATCAGGTGTGTGTCGGTGCCGCCGGAGACCAGCCGGAAGCCGCGGGCGGAGAGGGCGTCGGCCAGCGCCTTGGCGTTCTTCACGATCTGGCCCTGGTAAGCGCGCCACTCGGGCGTCTGAGCCTCGCGGAACGCCACCGCCTTCGCCGCGATGACGTGCATCAGTGGCCCGCCCTGGATGCCGGGCAGCACGGTGCGGTCCAGCTCCTTCGCGTACTGGGCGCGGCACATGACCATGCCGCCGCGCGGCCCGCGCAGCGTCTTGTGGGTGGTCGTGGTGACGAAGTCGGCGTGGGGCAGCGGCGACGGGTGAAGCCCGGCGGCCACCAGCCCGGCGGGATGCGCGATGTCGGCCATGAAGGCCGCGCCCACCTCGTCGGCGATCTCGCGGAACGGCTTGAACTCGATCGCGCGGGGGAAGGCGGAGCCGCCCGCGATGATCAGCCGCGGCCGGTGCTGTCGCGCGAGGTCGCGCACCTGGTCCATGTCGATCCGCTCGGTGTCCTTCGTGACGCCGTAGGGCACGATCGTGTAGAAGCGGCCCGAGAAGTTCATCGGGCTGCCGGCGGTGAGATGGCCGCCGTGGGAGAGGTTCGGTCCCAGCACGGTGTCGCCCGGCTTGAGCAGGGTGAAGTACACCGCCATGTTGGCCTGCGAGCCGGAGTGCGGCTGCACGTTGACGTGCTCCGCCCCGAAGAGGTCCCTCGCGCGCGAGATCGCCAGGTCCTCGGCGATGTCCACGATCTCGCAGCCGCCGTAGTAGCGCTTGCCCGGATAGCCCTCGGCGTATTTGTTGGTCATCACCGAGCCGACCGCCTCCAGCACCGCCTCGGAGACGAAGTTCTCCGACGCGATCAGCTCGAGGTTGCGCGCCTGGCGCAGCGTCTCGTCCCGGATGGCCTTGGCGATGTCAGGATCGACCTGCTCGAGCCGGGTCATGCCCGTCCCCCCGCGCGATCGCCGGCGTGGCGCACCTCGATGTCGGCGATCTTCTCCACCCGGCGCGCGTGCCGCCCCGCCGCGAAGTCGGTTTCGAGCCATGCCTGCAGGATGTCGGTGGCCATGTCGGCGCCCATCAGCCGGCCGCCCAGCACCAGCACGTTGGCGTCGTTGTGCTCGCGGCTCATGCGCGCGGTGTAGAGGTCCCCGCACAGGGCGGCGCGCACGCCCGGCACCTTGTTGGCGGCCATGCACATGCCGATGCCGGTCCCGCAGATCAGCAGCCCGCGCTCGACCTTGCGGTCCACGACCGACTCGGCCACGAGCGCGGCGTAGTCCGGATAGTCAACCGACTCGGTGGAGTGCGTGCCCAGGTCGAGCACCTGGTAGCCGTGATTTATGAGCCACGCCTTCAGGGCTTCCTTGAGCCCGTATCCGGCGTGGTCGGCGCCGAGCGCAATGGTGGAAACCACGCGCCAACCTTACGCTCCGTCGGGGTTGCGTGTCAAGGCACCGCTATATATGGGGCTCGTCGCTCTCGTGCGGGAGGCGCGGGCCGCCCTGCTTGACGCGCGAGAGCAGGAGCAGGCCGATCACGAAGAACGACCCGACGGCCAGGATGCCGGCCCGCTGGTTGCCGCCGGCGGCGTGGGAGACGGTGCCGAACACCAGCGGGCCCATCACCGCCGCGCTCTTGCCGCAGAGCGAGTAGAAGCCGAACAGCTCGGCCTCCATCCCGCGGGGAGCGAGGCGGGCCAGGAACGCGCGGCTGGCGGCCTGGACCGCGCCGAGCCCGGTGCCGGCCACCACCGCGAGCCCCCAGAACTGCGCCTGGGTCTCGATGAAGTAAGCCGCCACCACCACCGCGGCCCACTGGCAGAGTGTGATCATCACCACCCGCCGCGGGCCGAAGCGGTCGGTCGGCCACGCCCACGCGAGGGCGCCGAGCAGGGCCGAGACCTGCACGACG
>DATFYA010000016.1 GCA_035315345.1 Candidatus Methylomirabilota bacterium | reverse complement strand
CACCTGCGAGGCTCTCGGCCGTGAGCCGCACGCGCTCGGCTGCGACCTGGATGTGGTGGTGGCCCCTCCCCTGAGGGGTGGTCCCGCCGACCAGCGCACGCACGAGCACCTGAATGCGAGATCGGAGCCGCCCCCGCGGGCGGCTCTTCTGCTGAGAAGGCCCCGCGCGGATCGGCTCCTCGACGAGAGGAGATGGGCACCATGACGACCGACCGCTACATGACGCGTCGGGGCATCCACGTTCACCGCACGGTCGAGGCCATCCCGGTCAAGGACGCGATCGAGCCCGTGATCGAGGCGCTCGACTCGCGCCGCGGGATCCTGCTCGCCTCGAGCTACGAGTACCCCGGCCGCTATACGCGGTGGGACATGGGCTTCGTGGATCCGCCGCTCGTGCTGGTGGCCCGCGGCCGCGGGCTGCGCGTGGAGACGCTGAACGCACGCGGCGCGGTGCTGCTGCCCGCCATCGCAGACGCCCTCGGCGGCCTCGACGCCATCGAGACGCTCGACCGCGCGGAGAGCTCGCTCACCCTGACGGTGCGCCGGCCCGCGGCCGGCTTCACCGAGGAGGCGCGCAGCCGCCAGCCGTCGGTCTTCTCGGCGATCCGCGTGCTCGTCGATCTCTTCCACCACGGCGACGAGCCGCACCTCGGCCTCTACGGCGCGTTCGGCTACGATCTGGCCTTCCAGTTCGAGCCCATCCGTCCCCGGCTCCCGCGCCCGGCCGACCAGCGGGATCTGGTGCTCTACCTCCCGGACGAGCTCGTCATCGTCGACCATCGCCGTGAAGTCGCCCAGCGTCGCCGCTACGACTTCGAGGCGGGCGGGCTCACCACGGTGGGCCGGCCGCGCGCGGGGAGCACGACCCCCTATGCGGGCGCCGCCGAGGTCGCCCGTCGCGCCGACCACGAGCCGGGCGAATACGCGGCGGTCGTCCGCGTCGCCCGCGAGGCGTTCAAGCGCGGCGACCTGTTCGAGGTGGTGCCGGGCCAGACGTTCTTCGAGGCGTGCCCCTCGCCGCCCTCCGAGCTATTCCTCCGCCTGCGCGAGCGCAACCCGGCGCCCTACGGGTTCCTCATGAACCTGGGCGACGCGGAATATCTGGTGGGCGCCTCGCCCGAGATGTACGTGCGGGTCGACGACGACCGCGTGGAGACCTGTCCCATCTCGGGCACGATCGCGCGCGGCCGCGATCCCATGGGCGACGCCGCGCAGATCCTGGCCCTGCTCACCTCGTCCAAGGACGAGTCGGAGCTGACCATGTGCACCGACGTGGACCGCAACGACAAGTCGCGGATCTGCGTGCCGGGCAGCGTGCGGGTGATCGGCCGTCGCCAGATCGAGATGTACGCGCGCCTCATCCACACCGTCGATCACGTGGAAGGCCGGCTGCGTCCGGAGTTCGACGCCCTCGACGCCTTCCTGGCGCATGCGTGGGCGGTCACGGTCACCGGGGCGCCGAAGGCGTGGGCCATGCAGTTCATCGAGGACCACGAGCGCTCCTCTCGCGCCTGGTACGGCGGCGCGGTCGGCCTCATCGGCTTCGACGGCAGCCTCAACACCGGCCTCACGCTGCGCACCATCCGGATCAAGAACGGGGCGGCGGAGATCCGCGCGGGCGCCACGTTGCTCTACGATTCGGATCCCGACGCGGAGGAGGAGGAGACGCGGCTGAAGGCCTCCGCATTCCTCGACGCCATCCGGCGGCCGCGCGGCAACGAGGCCGTGCCACGGGTCGATCCGCCGCGGCCCGGCGCCGGCCGTCGCGTGCTGCTGGTCGACCATCAGGACTCGTTCGTGCACACCCTGGCGAACTACCTGCGCCAGACCGGCGCCGAGGTGATCACGCTCCGCGCCGGCTTTCCCGCGCGGGCGCTCGACGATCTCTCACCCGATCTGGTGGTGCTCTCGCCGGGACCGGGAACACCCGCCGACTTCGACGTCTCCGGCACGCTGCGCGCCCTGCTCGACCGCGGTCTGCCCACCTTCGGGGTCTGCCTGGGGCTTCAGGGCATGGTCGAGCACTGGGGCGGCACGCTCGGCGTGCTCGACTACCCGGTCCACGGCAAGGCGTCGCGCATCCACGTTCGCGGCGGCCGGCTCTTCGAGGGACTGCCCAAGGAGTTCACCGCCGGCCGCTATCATTCGCTCTTCGCGATTCGCGAGAAGCTTCCGGCGGCCCTCGAGGTGACCGCGGAGAGCGAGGACGGCGTCGTGATGGCGATCGAGCACGCGAGCCTGCCGGTGGCCGCGGTGCAGTTCCATCCCGAGTCCATCATGTCGGTCGATGACGATCTGGGGCTCCGCCTGCTCCGCAACGTGGTGGACCGGCTGATCGCGTCGCGCTGAGCCGGGCGGCTACCGGATCCGGATCGGCTCCTCCCGGGCCCGGCGCCGCACCCACTCCGGATCGAGCTCGCTGATGCGCCAGGGCTGGCCGGCCTGGCGGCTCATCCGGAACCGGATCGGGCCCTCGTGGGGATCCTGGTACGTCACCCAGGCATCGCCGCCCTGCCTCGCGACGTGAAACGCGCGCAGCACCGCCACCACCCCGACCGGTAGCGCGACCGCGGCGGGCTGCACGCCGGCGCGCTCCACGCTGCGGCGAATCTCCGCGCGCACGCGCGCGATGAGCTGCGGACGTACCCGGCGCTTGATGAGCGTCACCACGAGTCGCCGCCCGTTGGCCTCGGCCTCGGTGGTGGGCGCGGGCTGCCGGCTCAGGTAGTCCGCCGCGATGACGTCGGCCGCGGTATCGGCGATGCGCTCGACATCGAAGTAGCGCTCGGCCTCGGCCACGTCGTGCCGCTGCATCGCGGCGCCCAGGTGATAGAGCGCGTAGCGAGGGGTGGTGGACGCGTAGCGGCCGCCCAGGGCCATCAGCACGAGCAGGACCGCCGGCACCGACCATCCCCACCCGCGCCGCGCCATCACCCGGTCACGCTACCCCATCGCCCGGCGGAGACGCAAATCTCGCCGGGCTCGTGACCGGCTTGACAACCCCGGGCGGGTTGGCGTATTAATATTCACCAAGATGAATATATATCCAGCGCACGACCGGGGCCGCCGGCGTCGGGCCATTCTGGCCCTCGTGGACGAGGGCGGGGTGCGCTCCCAGGAAGATCTGCAGCGGCGGCTCAAGCGCCGGGGCATCGAGGTCGCGCAGCCGACCCTGTCCCGCGATCTGAAGGCGCTCGGGCTCGCCAAGACCCCGTCCGGCTACGTCAGCGCCACCGCCGGCACGTTCGTGCCCGCCGAGGCTCGCGAGGGCGCGCTCGCCCGCGCGGTCGGCGAGTTCGTCCTGTCCGTGCGCGCCGCCGCCTCGCTGGTCGTCGTGCGCACGCCGCCCGCCGGCGCCCAGCCCCTCGCCCGCACCCTGGACGAGGCCGACCTGCCCGACGTGGTCGGCACCATCGCGGGTGACGACACCGTGTTCGTCGCCACCCCCGGCCCCGCCGCCGCCCTGCGGCTCGAGCGACGGCTTCGCACTGAGCGGACGCCCGCCCGCGCCGGCGGCGGCCGCCGCGGCTGATCCCGCCCCGCCCCATCTCGTCCGACTCGAAGAGGAGAGCCGATGATCCACGAGCAGCGCCACGGCAACATCCTGGTCTCGACCGACCAGGGACGTCTCGACATCGAGACGATCCACGGGTTCCTGTCCGAATCCTATTGGGCCCAGGGCGTCCCGCGCGCGGTCGTGGAGCGCTCCATTCGCCACTCCATCTGCTTCGGCGCCTTCGACGGGGACGTCCAGGTGGGATTCGCCCGGGTCATCACCGACCGGGCCACGTTCGCCTACGTGGCCGACGTGTTCGTCCTGCCGAGCCATCGCGGACGCGACATCGGCAAGCATCTGATGGCCGGCATCACCAGCCATCCCGAGCTCCAGAACCTGCGCCTGTGGGCTCTCTTCACGCGGGACGCCCACGGGCTCTACCGGCAATACGGGTTCCGCGAGGCGCGCTACCCGGACCGCCTCATGGAGCGGCGGACGCCGGATCCCTACGGGCCGGCAGCGGCTCCCCGCCTCGTCGATCCCGCGATCGCCGAGAGGACCACGACATGAGCACCGATCTGGGCGCGATCATGAAGGTGGCGGACCGGCCACCCGTCGTCATGGTGGAGGGCCACGGCTCCTGGCTCGAGGACGAGGAGGGCAAGACCTATCTCGACTTCGTCCAGGGCTGGGCCGTGAACTGCCTGGGCCACTGCCCGTCGGTGATCATGGAGACGATCGCCTTCCAGGCCTCCCGCCTGATCAACTGCAGCCCGGCCTACTACAACGCGGAGATGGCCCGCCTCGCGCGCCTGCTCGCCGACGCGTCGGGCCTGGGCCAGGTCTTCTTCTGCAACAGCGGCGCCGAGGCCAACGAGGGCGCCATCAAGCTGGCCCGCAAGTGGGGCGCCCGCCATCGGGCCGGCGCCTTCCACATCATCACGATGGACCACGGCTTCCACGGGCGCACGCTCGCCACCATGGCCGCCTCCGGCAAGCCCGCGTGGGAGGCCCTCTTCGAGCCCAAGGTCTCGGGCTTCACCAAGGTGCCGCTGGGCGATCTGGACGCGGTCAAGCGGGCGATCACCCCCCGGAGCGTCGCGGTGATGCTGGAGCCCATCCAGGGCGAGGCCGGGGTCTACGAAGCCGGCGACGACTTCCTGCGTGGACTGCGCGCGCTCACCCGGGACGAGGGCCTGCTGCTGATCCTCGACGAGATCCAGACCGGCATCGGGCGCACCGGCCGGCTCTTCGCGTTCGAGCACGCGGGCATCGCGCCCGACATCGTGACCCTGGGCAAGGGCCTGGGCGGTGGCGTGCCCCTGGCCGCCCTGCTGGCCACCGACGCCGCTTCATGCTTCCAGTACGGCGACCAGGGCGGCACCTTCAACGGCTCCGCCCTCATGACTGCCATCGGCGCCGCGGTGGTCGAGACGGTGGCCCGCCCAGAATTCCTCGCCGAGGTGACCGCCACCGGCGACTATCTCGCCGATCGCCTCCGGCAGCTTTCCTCCACCCTGGGGCATGGCGAGGTGCGCGGACGCGGCCTGTTGCTCGCGCTCCAGCTGAACGGGCTCGACGCGGCCAAGGTCGCCCGGAGCGCCCTCGACCGCGGCCTGCTGATCAACGCCCCGCGGCCGGACACGCTCCGCTTCATGCCGGCGCTCGACGTCACCCGCGACGAGATCGACCGGATGCTGGAGCTGCTGGAGGGGGTGTTGCGAGAGACGTAGACGTGGACGTGGACGCGGCGGGCCTCACTCCACCACGCCGTCCGCGCGCAGCATGACGGATCGGGGAATCGTCAGCCCGAGTCGGCGCGCCGTCTTGCGATTGACGATCAGCTCGAACTTCGTCGCCTGCTCCACCGGAATGCTCGCCGGGCGCGATCCTCTCAGGATCTTGTCCACGTACGCGGCGGAGCGGCGGTAGAGATCCGCCAGATCGGCTCCGTAGGACATGAGCCCGCCCCCCTCCACGAAGTCCTTCGTGTCGAACATCTGCGGCACACGGTGCCGGTTGGCCAGCTCCTCCGTGGAGTGAGAGTGTCTTCGTCGCGCGCTCCGATGCCATCGGCGTCCTGGTCCGCCTCCTGGTGAGCGAGCCCTACCCGCCCATGAACTGCCCGAGCAGGGTGATCCGCTCGCCCCCGGTCAGCGGCGTGTCCAGATCGTAGGCGACGCCGAGGACCGCGTCGTTGACCAGGACCTCGATGTGGGAGCCCAGCTCGGCGTGGTCGGGACTCCAGAGGGCGGCGTCCAGCTCCGGGAAGCGCGCGGTGAAGCGGCGGAGGAGAGTGCGTGGGGTGTCGCCGCTCCGAAGGTCCTCGTCGAAGACGCGCGAGCCGGTGCCGTCACCCCCGACGTGCTTCGTGACCCAGGTGGTGACTTCGATATTCGCTCGGCTCGCCTTCGGCTGCGCCTCGCCAGGCAACTGCAGCGGTCTCCCGTCTACTTCGCCCCGTAGAGGTCCTTCTCGAGCCAGCCGAGATCGAGCGCGCGCAGCAGCTCGCGCTTCGGCTTGCCGGTCCTGCGGTCGTAGTTGACCGTCTCGTACCAGACGTCCAGCATGCGGTCCCACTGCTTGCGGATGTCGTGGTCCTTGGCCGGGCCGTCCACCGGCTGCGAGCCGTAGCGCGCCGACGGGTACTCGACCGCGGTGCCGATGCCGCAGCGCAGGTTGAACGCGCGCAGGATCGCGGCGGTGCGATTGCCGAAGCGCACCGCATCCTCCAGACGATAGTCCCACCCGGTCGCCGCGGACAGGGCTCGCGCCAGGTTGGCCATCTTCGTCCGGAACGTGAAGGTGCAGCCGCCGAGCGAGTCCTCGAAATGGCGCCGGCCGCGGATCATGCCGACCAGCTTCGCCACCTGCTCGCCGTCGAACGGGTTGATGCGGCCGGGCGCGCCCACCTCGGTCTGGAAGGTCGGGTTGGCGCTTTCCATGGTCCCGTTGGACGAGGTGCAGGTGTCGAGCATCTCCTCCCATCGGCCGCGATGGTCGTGCCCGCGCGGAGACGCGCCCTTCTGGGTGTAGATCGCGCACTCCGCGGCGGGGCCGCCGATCTTCTCGGAGGCGCGCTTGACGCCCTCGGCGAGGACGTCGCCGAAGCCCTGGCGATGGCTGATCATCTGCAGCAGCTTGTAGGCGCCCTCCGTGTCGCCCCACGTGAGGCGGAAGCCCACCTGCTTTTCGGTGAGGTAGCCCTTCTCCATGCACTCCATCACCCAGCCGCACACCCAGCCGAACTCGTTGACGTCCACGCACGCGCGGTCGATGCGGGTGTTCAGCCAGGACACCGAGTACTTGTCGGTCAGGCCGATCGTCCAGCCCGCTCCCGACCAGCCCTCGTACTCGGGCTCGTCCACCCGCTCGCCCGCGTAGCGGCCCTTCGGAATGACCTGGATGTGGCAGTGGCGCATCCCGCAGGCATTGCACTGATGCCCGCGGTGGTCGAAGTCGCCGCGGAGCGCGGGTGCCTCCCAGTCCTTCATGTTCACGTCGCCGGTCAGGTTCGTCGTGTAGTTCTTGATCGGCAGCACGCCGAGCTTCGAGAGGTTCACCACCCCGGGCAGCGTGCCGTAGTTGTAGAGCGTCGAGGTGGAGGGATCGGTCTTGAGGTCGTGCGCGATATCGTCGGCCGCCTGGATGAGCCCACGCGTGTCGTGCGCGGCCAGCGCCTTCGTCCCGCGCACGATGCACACCGCCTTCAGCTTCTTCTTGCCCATCACCGCGCCGCAGCCGTTCTTCGAGGCCACGTGCCCGTAGTCGCCGTGGATGGCCGCGAAGCGCACCAGGTTCTCGCCCGCCGGCCCGATCGCGTAGACCGACAGCCGGTGGCCGGAGAGGCCGTGCTCGGCCTCGAGGGCCTGCTGGGTCTCCCACGTGTCCTTGCCGCGGAGGTGCGCCGCGTCCCGCACCTCGACGACGTCGTCGTTGATGTAGAGGTACGAGAGCTTCCTGGCCTGCCCCTCCATCACGATGGCGTCGTAACCCGAGTACTTCAGCGCCGCGCCGAAGAAGCCGTTGGCCTGCGTCGACGTCGCGCCGCCGGTGAGGACCCCGCGCGTGACGACGGTGAGCCCGCCCGTCCCCCACACCGGCAGGCCGGCCAGCGGGCCGGTGGCGAAGATCAGCCGGTTGTCGGGATGATCCCATTGCACCTTCGGCCCCACCTCGTCGTAGAGGATCTTGGCGCCGAGGCCGATGCCGCCCAGGTACTCACGCCGGTCGGGCTCGCTCCAGGCCTCGGTCCGGACCTTCCCGGTCGAGAGGTTCACACGAAGCAGCTTGCCGGCGTAGGCGTAGACCGGCGTCGGCGCCGGCTTGGCCGCGCCCCGCGTGATGGTCGGCATCGGGCTCATAGGGCCACCGTCTGGGGTAGCGAGGGGGATTGAGAGGGCCGGCCGAGAATGGTCTCGGGCAGCAGCCGCGAGGTCGTGTGCGAGGCGATGAACGCGGGCTTGATGTCGAACGGGTTCGCCTGCAGATGCGCCTTCCAGCGCGAGAGATCCACGCCCGAGGAGACGAGCCCCTTCAGCATGCCGACGTCGTTGGTGGTCCACACCGCCTCGGCGGGCCCGCAGATGACCGCGCCGGTGAGCCGGCCGCCGTGGAAGAGCAGCTTGCGGTACTCGGAGCGGCCGGCGCGCAGCGCGGTGTAGACCTCGGCCTGGGGATCCTCCCACTGGCCGAACGAGGCCACGTCGAGATGCGCGACCTCCACGATGTTCATGAGCAGGCTGCCGCGATAGGCCACGTCGCGGCCCGACATGTTGGCGCCGACCACCCGCCCGTGCTCCTGCGCGGTCGGCTCGATGGCGTGCACCTCGGCCGCGCCGGTGATCAGGTTGCGCCCGCACGCCACGTCGCCCGCCGCGTAGACCGTCTTCACGCTCGAGCGCAAGTGATCGTCCACGACGATGCCGCCCGGGGCGTCCTGGCCCATCTCGACGCCCGAGCCCTGCAGCCACTCGAGGTTGGTGCGGATGCCGGTGGCCATGATCACCACGTCGGCGGCGAGCGGCGCGCCCCGTTTGAAGGAGAGCTTTCGCCGGCCGCCCGCCTGCTCGATCTTCGTCACCGTCGCGCCGACGCGCACCTCCACGTCGTGCGCCTCGAGCCAGCGCTGCACGATGCCGGCGCAGGCGTCGTCCACCATTCGAGGCAGGATGCGCGGCGCCACTTCCACGATCGTGAGCCGGGCGCCCCGGGCCAGGATCGCGTTCAGGATCGTGAACGCGATGAAGCCGGCCCCGATCATCACCACCCGACTCCCCGGTGCGATGGCCGCAATCACGTCCGTGGCCTCGTCGAGGGTCCAGAAGCAGTGCACCCCCGGCCCGTCCGCGCCCGGGATCGGGGCCTTCGCGGCGCGCGAGCCGGTGGCGATCAGGCAGTCGTCGAACTCGACCGTCGCGTCGTCGTCCAGGGTGAGCGTCCGAGCGGCGGCATCGAGCGCCTTCGCCTTGCGCCCGACGAGGGCCTTCACCTTCCACGCGGTCAGGGCCGCCGGGGTCGCCGTATACACGTGGCTCTCGGAGATGGTCCCCCAGAGGTAGTAGGGCAGGACCATGCGGGAATAGCAGCGTTCCGCCGAGACCAGGGTGATCTCGGACGGATCCAGGCCCCGCATCCGCTCTTCTTCGCGTACCGTCCGGATGGCGTTCAGCCCGGCGGTGCCACCGCCCACGATCAGGTGACGGGCCGGCATCAGCGGGCCTCCACCGCGAGCACGCGGGCGGTGCGGTCGGCCGCGAAGTCGCCGATCCAGTCGGCGGTCTCCGCCTCCTCGAACGTGATCGCCTCGGTCGGGCAGGCGCTCGCGCACGCGGGGGCGCCGCCGCAGAGGTTGCACTTGTAGGCCTTCTGGGTGTCGCCGTCGTAGAAGATCGTCCCGTAGGGGCACGCGATCGTACAGAGCTTGCAGCCCACGCACGTGTCGTCGATCACGTCCTTCGCGCCGGCCGTGTTGATCTGGATGGCGCCGACCGGGCACGCGGTCATGCACCAGCCCTCCGCGCACTGCGTGCACGTGTAGGGGGCGTAGGACGTGTAGCCCTCGAACGGGGAGACTCGGATCACCGACTTGGACGGCTGGAACTGACCGGTCTGCATGTAGGAGCAGGCGAGCTCGCACCGGAGACAGCCGGTGCACTTGGCCGGATGGAGCGCGAGAACTTTCATCGGTCGGTCAGCGCCGCTTCCCCTTCCGCCCCGTCCCGGCCCGGCCGCGCTCGAGGCGATTGATGAAGGTGTCGAGTGGGATCGCCGGCATCGTCATCATCTGCACCGAGCCGCGGGCGCCCATCTCGATGGAGATCGACGACACCGTCTCGTTGTCGGGGGCCTCCAGGATCGTCACGAAGTCGTAGGGGCCGAGCACGGCGTACTGCGCGAGCACCTTGGCGCCCCGCCGCGACAGCTCCCGGTTGACCTTGCGGATCCAGCCCGGCCGGGCGTGCAGGACCTTCCGGCCGGATTCGCTCAGCGTGCTCAGCATCACATAGTGGGCCACGTGCGCCTCCTCGTACGCGCGAACGTCGCGCGTAGTATAGCAAAGCGCTCAGTCGCTCTCGCCAACGATGCCGAATTCGACCCGGCCGCCCGCCTGGCCCTTCGCCCCGGACTCCGCCGCGCCGGTCGTGCCGCTTGCCGCCTCACCCGACGACGGCGCCCCCGGGGCCGCGGCCACCGCGGACTGCGCGCTGCCTTCTGCGGGGGCGTTGCCCGAGGCTGGAGCACCGCCGGCGGCCGGTGCCGCGCCAGTCGGCGGCGCGGCGCCCGGCGCGGGCGCGCTCGGCGCGGGAGCACTGGACGTCGACGCACCTCCCGACGGTGGAGCCGCCGGCGAGGGCGTGCCGCCGGCCGCCGCCCCCGGGGTGGCGGCGCCCGATGCGCTGCCGATTCCCGGCGGCGCGCCCGCCGGCGGCGCTCCGGCCTCCTGGGTCTGTAGCCGCGCCTCGGGAATCCCCTCGACCTTGGCCAGGCGGTCGCGGGTCACCTCGAGCCGCCGCCGGCGCAGATCCTCGAGCGGTCCGATCGGCTCCGGCTCGCGCTGGCGCAGCCACGCGATCTGCTCGCTCTCGGTGGGCGGGATCGGCACGTCCTTGAAGTTGGCTTCGTAGTAGCGGCGAATGGCTCGCGCCCGATCGCCGATCTTCTTCTCCTTCTGGAAGAGGTCGAGCTTGGCCGTCACCTCGCGAGTCTTCAGCGCCTCCACGTCCTCGGGCGTGGTCACCGAGGTGAGGGTGAGGCCGACGTAGGGCGAGCGCCGCAGGAAGTCGGCCACCCGGACGGTCTGCCGCTCCATCTCCGGGCTCAGCGCACCATCTCCGGCGGCGAAGATGATCGGATCGACCTTGAGCTCTGCGATCTTGTCGCCGCTCGTGAAGAGGCCGCCGATGGCGCGGAACGGCGCCTTCAGCACGTTGACGATCACGTTCCGGACCGCGGTCCAGATCGCGTCGCTCCAGTCGAACTGCTTGTCGTTCAGGGCGCCGGTGATCGGGATCTTGACGTGGATGTTGCCGTCGCCATCCTTGATGAGGGCGACCACGAGCCCGAGCGGCAGCCCGAGCCGGTTCTTGACCTCCTCGGACGGGCGGGAGCGGGCGACCTTGAGATTGCCGATCAGGATGTCGTTCTTCGCGTCGAGCTTCTCGCCGTCGATGGTGGTCTCGAGCTTGGCGGTCAGCTCGCCGCGTCGGATGATCCAGGCGATCGCCCCGTCCACGTACGGGTTCGCCGACGGCAGCGCGAACTTGTTCAGCTGGGTGTTCATGCTGACGTAGGTCGGCGCCCCGATTGCCGAGAGCTGCCCGCGGACATCCAGCGTCGAGTCCCCGCCGATCACCGCCTTCATGTCCACCGACGCGCGCTGGCTCGCCTTGTTGGAGAGATTCTTCACCGACAGGTTGAGCTTCGAGATGTCGTTGGAGAAGGGCGGCGTGGTCGAGTGGTCGAGGAAGCGGATGTAGCCGTCCTCGATCACGATCTCCTTGAACGAGAGATCCATCGTCTTGAGCAGGTCGGGCTCCGGGGCTCCGCCCGGCGCGGGAGCCGGCGCCTTGGCCTTCGCCGGTCCGGTCGAGCCGGAGGCCCCCTGCTTGGGAGCCGGGGCGAACAGCTCCTGCACGTTCAGCGAGCCGTCCGTCGCGCGGTCGATCTCGTTCGACGGCTTCCGGAGCAGCACCTTGGCGACCCGCGCGTGGGTGGGCCAGCCGAAGTCGATCCCGGTGAGCTCCATCCGCTCGAGCTTCAACGGCGCGTCCCGGTCGTCGGGCCCCTTCACCGCCAGGTTGGTGGCCCAGCTGTTGCCGCGGGAGAGCGCGGAGAGCTGACCCTTGACCATCCGGATGCGGTTCTGGCTGTCGGCATTGAACTTGCCCGAGAAGCTGGCCGGGAACGGGAAGTACGCGCGATAGGGCTCGATGGGCGCGTCGCGCGTGGTGACCGCGAGGGTGACGTCGAGCGGCTCGATCTGCACGGGCCCCTTCGCCCCGAACTTGCCGCCCCCGGGCAGCCCCATCGTCAGGGCCAGGTTCAGCGGGCGAATCGCGGGCCACGTGACGTCGTCGACCTTCACGTCCAGGTCCGTGACCTTCAGCACGGTCGGCGGCGTCGACACCGACTCGTCCGTGAACGTGACGACGCCCTTCACGCCGATCTTCTCGATCGTGATCTTGTAGTCCGGCGACTCACCCTTCGCCGCCGCGGCCGGCGCATTCGTCGCGGCCGGATCGGACTTGGGAGCCGGCCTGGGCGAAGGCTTCGGCGCCGGCGCGGGGGGGCTCGCCGGCTTGCTCTCCCCCGGCGTCTTCGTCAGGTCCATCAGGTCGATCTGCTCCTGCTTGTCGCGGACCGCGCGCAGATCCAGGCCCTCGACGTCCACCGTGGAGAGCGTGACCACGTGGGAGACGAGGTTCACCTCCTTGAGCGCGACCCCGACGCGCGGCACGCTCAGGAAGGGCGCGGCCTTCCCGGGCTGGCTCAGCGCGAGCGAGGTCAGCGCGACGTCGCCGGTCACGAGCCCGGTGGCGAGCCCTCCCGGCCCCTTGCCCAGCTCGAGCTTGACCGCCATGTTCACGCCCGCCACGCCGGCCTCCAGCGCGACGGGCAGCGGCGGCAGGTACGGCCGCACCTGGAGCAGGTTGAAGTTCTGGATGGAGAACTTCCCCGCGAAGGAGGTCGGCGTGAGGTCGATGTCCTGCGCGGAGAACTCGACCGGGGACTCGTTGAGGGCGCCGTGCACGGCCAGGGTGCCGAGCGGCCCCGACGGCGAGGTGGTGAGGTTGCCGGCCTCGATGGTCAGATCGCGGATCTTCCACTCGCTCGCGGGCGTCACCGCCCGGTCGGTCGCCGCGATGCTGGCCCGGATCAGGGCGAACTGGTCGAGCGCGACGACCCACCGCGACGGAGCGTCGGGCTCGGTCGACCGGGCCTTGGGCGCGGCGGGTGCGGCGGCCACCCGCTGCAGGATGTCGGAGAAGTTGAACTCGGTCGGCGACAGCCGCACCAGGTTGACGGTCGGGCCGGTGAGCCGCAGCTCGGCGATGCGGATCGTGCGCCGCACGAGCGACCACGGGACGACCCGAACGTCGAGGCGCTCGAATCCGACGAAGGTCTGCGCGGGGTCCGGCTCGGCGAGGCGGAAGTTCTTGATCGCGATCCGCCCCGTGAAGACGTTGGCGTCGATGTCCTCGATGCCGACCTGCCGCCCGGTGAGCGCCGCGATCTGCTTGACCGCCTGCCACTTGACGATCTCGGGCAGCGCCCAGAGAAACGCCGCACCGGCCACCAGCAGGGCGGCCAGGACGATCAGCGCGCGCTTCAGCCGGCGGCTCATGACGTCTGATCCGTGAGCCTACACGGGAGCCTGACCCGAGGAGGGCTTGAGGAAGGCATACACGCTCGTGAAGTCGCGCCGGCCGAGCCCGTGAGACGACGCGAGCCGGTAGACCTGCTGGGCGGCCGGGGTCACGAAGAGCGGCACTCTCAGATTTCGCGCCGCGTCCACCGCCAGGCCCAGGTCCTTGCACATGAGATCGGTCATGAAGCCCGGCGCGTAATCGTGGCTGGAGGCCGCGCTCGGCATGATGCCGGGCACCGGGTGCATGAAGCCCATGAGGAACGTGTTGCCGGAGGACTTCGAGATCACGTCGGTGACGACCTTGGGATCCATGCCGAAGCCTTCCGCGATCCGGAACGCCTCGCTCACCGCCACCCCGCACACGCCCGCGATCAGGTTGTTGCAGAGCTTGACGACCTCCCCGCTGCCCACCGGCCCCACGTGGATGACGTTGGCGCCCATGGCCGAGAGCGCGGGCTGCGCCTCCTCGAAATCGGCGGCGGCCCCACCCACCATGATGGCCAGCGTGCCGTCGGTGGCGCGCGGCGTGCCGCCCGACACCGGGGCGTCCATGAAGCGCACGCCCCGCTCCTGGGCGGCCCGGGCCACCCGCTGGGACACGGCGGGGTCGATGGTGGACATGTCCACGCAGAGCGTACCCTTCCGGGCCGCCGCGAGCACGCCGCCGTCGCCCGTATACACGGCCTCCACGTGCGGCGACGAGGGCAGCATGGTCACCACGAGATCCGCGGTGGCCACCGCCTCCGCCGCGCTGGCCGCCGCGGTCATGCCCGCCGCGGCCGCCGCTTTCACCGCGTCGGGATTGGCATCGAAGGCGGTGACCGTGAAGCCCTTCTTCACGAGGTTCTTCGCCATGGGCAGCCCCATGGTTCCGACGCCGATGAAGCCGATGCGCGTCATGCCGTGCCTCCCTCGGCGCGGAGTGTCACCCTCGCCGCCTCCTCGATGATCCGGGCGATGGCGGTATGATCCTCCTCTCCCATGCCTCGCGCCATCGCCAGCCGATAGACCTCGGCGGCGGCGCGGGCCACCGGCGACGGCACGCCCGCCTCCTGCGCGAGACGGCCGTAGCCGTCGAGGTCCTTCATCATCAGCCGGATCGCGAAGCCCGCGTCGAAGCCGCCGGACAGGATGAAGCGCGGGAACTTGTAGTCGCTCGCGTTGGAGCGGCCGCTGGAGGCCTGGATGATCTCCACCGCGCGCGCGGGATCGACGCCGGCGCGGGCCGCGACCGCGACCGCCTCGATGGTGAGGGCCAGGATGCCGCCCGAGCACATGTTGTTGACCAGCTTGATCGCGTGGCCGGCGCCCACCGGCCCGGCGTGGAAGATGTGCTGGCCCATGCGCGAGAGCACCGGGCGCGCGCGCTCGAGCAGCGCGGGATCGCCGCCCACCATGATGGCGAGCGTGCCCTCGGTCGCTCCGCGCACGCCGCCCGAGACCGGCGCATCGATGAGGACCGAGCCGCGCGCGGTCACCTCCGGCTCCAGGTCGCGGGTGGCCGACGGATCGGCCGAGGTCATCTCGAGCACGAGGCTGCCGGGCCGTAGCGCGTCGAGCAGGCCCTTGGGGCCCATCAGCACCTGACGCACCTCGCGCGAGGTGGGCAGGATCGTGATGACGGTCTGGGCGGCCGCCGCGACCTCCGCAGGCGAGGCGGCCCAGTGGGCCCCGCGCGACAGCAGCGGGCGCGCCGCCGACTCCCGCGCGTCGTGGACGGTCAACGCGTAGCCTCCATCCAGCAGGCGCCCCGCCATCGGCGCGCCCATGTTGCCCAGCCCGATGAAGCCGATCATCTCGCTCATGTGTGGTCTACTCCTCGCATGCTGCTGGGCCTGCTGCTCATCGCCATCGCGGCCGCCTCGTGGGGAACCACCGGCGCCACCATGACGCTGCTCTCGCGTGAGGTCGCCGCCTCGCCCCTCCTCGTCGGCTGGTGCCGGCTCGCGGTGGCCGCGCCGTTCCTGGTGCTCGCCGCCGTCTACGTCGCGCGCCGCCGCGCGCCCTCGAGCCGTCGGCCGTGGCCGTCCGCCGCCGATCTGCCGCTCTGCGCCGCGCTCGGCCTGGCCATGGCCGCATACCAGGTCTGCTACTTCCGCGCGGTCACCCTCGTCGGCGTGGCGGTGGCCGCGCTGCTCGCCATCTGCTCCGCGCCGCTCCTGATCGCGGTGCTGGCCGCCGTCTTCCTCGGCGAGCGACTCACCGCGATGGTGAGGCTCTCCCTCGGAATGGCGGTGGCCGGGACCGCGCTGCTCGTGGTCGGCCCGCGCGGGCTCGACGACGTCGCGGGCCACTTCGGGCTGGGGGCACTACTGGCGCTCGGCGCGGGGGTATCTTACGCCGTGTACGCGGTGGCCGCCAAGGGGCTTCTGGCGCGCGTCACGCCGCTCGCGGTCGCCGCGATCACCTTCGCGCTCGCCGCGGTGCTCCTCGCGCCCGCGCTGCTCGCGGAGGCAGCCCCGATGCGCGCGATGAGCGCGGGATGGCCGCTGCTGCTCTACCTGGGCGTGGGGCCCACCGCGATCGCGTACGCGCTGTTCACCGCGGGGCTGGGGCGCGTGCCCGCGACGGCGGCGGGCATCGTCTCGCTGCTCGAGCCCCTCACCGCCACCACCCTCGGCCTCGCGGTCTTCGGCGAGCGCCTGGGCGCGGCCGGCGCGATCGGCGCGCTGCTGCTCCTCGCCGCCCTCGTCGTGCTCACGCGGGGTCAGGTCAGAGGCGATCGAGCGGGCGGGACACCGCACGGCTGAACGTGCAGTTGGGCACGACGCAGGAGTGCTTGCCCGACCCGCCGCCGACCATCACGTAGACGTCGTCCGCGGTCGGCACGCGGGGCAGCCGGACCGACTCGTCGGTGACCTTGTTCATCCAGTGCGGCCAGTCGTGCATGCCCCACATGCCACCGAGCTTCATTCGCCCGAGGGGCATCCGCGCGTGCTCGAAGACGAAGCGCTGCACGTCGGCCCGCGTGAATCCGTCCGCCGCCACCGTCGCCGCGTGCTCGGGCCCCAGCACCACCAGGAGCTGGCTCTGCGACAGGTACCAGCCCACGTTGGAGCCGAGGCTGGTCGCCACGTCGGCCACGTTGTTCAGGATGCCCGCCGCGGTCGTGGACACGTGGTCGTTGACGTTGTGCGGCCCCTCGCCGCCGAACACGGTGACCACGTTCTGCTCCGGCTTGAACCCGAGCGCCACGTGCAGCGGCTCCCACGGCGAGTCCTCGCGCTCCGCGACGGCGTAGGCGAACTTGGCCGGGCTGCCCTGCGTCGCCATGTCCCCGCGTCCCGGCCAGCCGCCGCCCACGTTCATCAGGATCAGGCGGATGGCGCGGCCGATGGTGGCGTTGGCCCGGAAGCCGGGCCCGAAGAGCCCGGACCCGGTGTGCATGCCGATCGTCTGCGCGTAGGACCCGCTGACCACCACCAGCGGCGCCACCGGATGCGTGGTGGCCTGCACGCCATAGAGGTTGAACGCCGGGTCGAGCATCGCCTGGACCGCGGCGACGACCACCGGGAAGTACGCGGGCTCACAGCCGGCCATCACCGCGTTGACCGCCAGCTTCTCCACCGTGCAATCCCGCCAGAGCGGTGGCATCACCCCGAGCGTCTCGGCGGGCTTGGTGCGCGCCCCCGCCAGCATCGCGCGCACCCGCTCGGGGGTCGGGGGGATGAACGGCAACCCGTCGCACCACTCCCGCTTGCAGAATTCCGAGTAGACGTCTTCTTCCGGGAGGGTCAGGGTCGCGCCGGCGGCCTCGCTCATGACGGCTCAGCGGCCGCCGAGCATCGCGTCGAGCTGCTCCACCGCCTGCTGCACGCGCCGGCCGACGCCCTCGGGCGCCTCGCCCCCGAGCGGGTGCTGGATGACCAGCAGCGGCAGCCCGGTGGCGCCGAGCGCGGCCATCTCACCCAGCGCCAGGCGCTGGAACACGGTGGTGGTGATCAGTCCCGCGGGGGTTCCCGCCTTCGCCAGCTCCAGCGAGTCGTGGAGACTCCACGACGTGCAGGAGCCTCAGTCCGCGGAGCCCGCGAAGACGACATCGCACTCCTTGGACAGGGCCTCGACGATGTCGTGCGCGGCGCCGGTGGCCGCGTTGGCCTTGCGGCGGATCACCACCCGGGCCACCCCGTGGCGCTCCTTCAGCAGCTCGCCGATGCCGGTCACGAGGCGGTCGAAGTTGTGCTTGGTGTTGTCGAGGAACCCGACGGTCAGCCCACGGAGATCGGCGGGCAACGGCGGAATCGCCGTGGTCGCCGTCCGCAGCTCGCCCACCGGGCTCAGCACGGTGACAAGGGACATGGCTCGCTCTCCTGCAGTCAGCGGTCAGCAGCGCTCCGGGTCCATCGGGGCGCGACGCTCCGAGCCCGGTCCACGAAGTCGTATAGTACCGTACATGCTCGTCCTCGCGCTCGACGTCGGCACCAGCTCCACCCGCGCGCGTATCTACGACGAGCGCGGCCGCGCGCGGCCCGACGCGGAGGGGCACGTGGCGTACGAGCCGCGCACCACGCCCGATGGGGGCGTCGAGCTGGACGCCGACGCGCTGCTCGACGCGGTCGTCCGCGCCCTCGACGAGTGCCTGGCCGGCTGCGGCGGGGCCGCGCGCGACATCGCCGGCGTCGGCGCCTCGGTCTTCTGGCACAGCCTGATCGGGCTCGATCGGTCGGGGAGCGCCCTCACCCCCGTCTTCACCTGGGCGGATACGCGCAGCGCGGCCGCCGCGCGGGCGCTGCGCCGCGACCTGGACGCGCGCGCGGTCCTGCAGCGCACCGGCACGCCGATCCATTCCACGTTCTTTCCCGCCAAGCTGCGCTGGCTGCGCGAGACCCGGCCCGAGGTGTTCGCCCGTGCCGCGCGCTGGGGCGGCTTCGCCGAAGTCCTGCACGCGCGGCTCACCGGCTCGTGGCAATGCAGCCTCTCGATGGCCTCGGGCACCGGCCTGCTCGACCAGGAGAGAGGCGGCTGGGACCGCGTGATGCTGGAGGCCGCGGGCATCGCGGCGGACGCGCTGCCGTCGATCGACGATGAGCCGCGGGTCGGGCTGATCGCGCCGTGGGCGGAGCGCTGGCCCGCGGTCGCGCGCGTGCCCTGGTATCCGGCTCACGGCGACGGGGCCTGCTCGAACATGGGATCGGGCTGCGCGGGACCGGACCGGATCGCGCTCAACGTCGGGACGTCGGCGGCCCTGCGCGTGGTCCGGCCCGAGGGCCTCGGCGCGCACCGCGCGACGCCGTCGGGGCTCTGGCGCTATCGCGTGGACGGCCGGCGCGCGCTGGTCGGCGGGGCCACGTCCGAGGGCGGCAACGTGTTCGCGTGGTGCCGCAAGACGCTCGCGCTGCCCGCGGACGACGCGGCGCTGGAACAGGCGCTGGCCGCGGTGCCGCCCGACGGCCACGGGCTCACCGCGCTGCCGTTCCTCGCGGGCGAGCGCAGCCCGGGCTGGCGCCCCGAGGCCCGCGCCGCGCTGGCCGAGATGTCGCTGGCCACGGATGCCGTCGAGATCACCCGGGCGCTGCTGGAAGCCGTCGCGCTCCGGCTGGCCGAGATCTACGACCGGCTGCGACCCCTCGCTGCGGAGCATCGGGTGATCGGCTCGGGCGGGGCGATCGGGCACTCCCCGACCTGGGCGCAGATCATCGCGGATGCCCTGGGCGTGCCGATCGGGCTGAGTCCCGACACGGAGGCGTCCGCCCGAGGCGCCGCCATCCTCACGCTCGAAGCGCTCGGGGTGCAGACCCCACCGCCCGCGGATCCGGTCCGGATCTTGCGTCCCGACCCGGGCATTCATGCGAAGTATCAGGTGGCCCGCCGGCGACAGCGACGGCTCTACGACAACATTGTCGGCTTTCAGGACTCCTGAGAGAATAGACGCCGCGGGCCCATGCGAATCGCGATCGGCTGCGACGACACCGGCTTTCCGCTCAAAGAACCCCTGGTGAGCGCCCTCGAGGCCGAGGGACACGATGTCCTCGACCTGGGCACGTTCTCGTCCGAGCCCGTGGACTATCCGGACTTCGCGCGCGCGGTCGGCCAGGCCGTGCTCCGGGGGTTCGTGGACGCCAGCGTGCTGCTCTGCGGCTCGGGTGCGGGGGGAGTGATCGCGGCCAACAAGATGCGGGGCGTCCGCGCCGCGCTCTGCCACGACGCCGCCTCGGCGCGCCGCAGCCGCGAGGAGGTCGACGCCAACGTGCTCTGCCTCGCCGCGGCCGACCTGGACTCCAAGACCGCGGTCGAGATTGCCCGGACGTTCATCACGACCCCGTACGAGCCCGGCGATCAGCAGACGCGGCAGATGACCAAGATCGGGCAGCTGGAGGCCGGGCTCCTCGGCGCCGACAAGGCCCCGCTCAAGCCCGGGACCGACGCGAAGGTCAGCCCGGAGCCCGGGATGCCGCGCCCGGCCCCGACGCGGCGTGAGGCGCCGACAGCGGCGGCGCCGCCACCGGTCGTCGTCGCTCCCGAGCCCATCCCGGCTCCGGCCGCCCCCGCGGTCACCGCTCCGCCGCTCGTCCTGCCGGATCCGCTCAAGCTGCCCGCGGTGGAGGAGACGCTGCGGTTCCTCGAGGCCCGCGAGTTCCTCGACCGACTCTGGGTGAAGGACGCCACGCTCTGGAAGGGCGACGCCGCCACCGTGCGCAATCGGCTCGGCTGGCTCACCTCGCCCACGATCATGCGCGGCCACTCCGAGGACATCCGGGGCTTCGCGGACGAGGTGCGCCGCCTGCAGTACTCGCACGTGGTGCTGCTCGGCATGGGCGGATCGTCGTCGACCGGCGAGGTCTTCAACGACACGTTCGGCTCGAAGATGGGCTTCCCGGACATGCTCGTGCTGGACTCGACCGATCCGGGCGCGGTCAAGCACGTGGCCGATTCCATCAACCTGAGCCGCACCCTGTTCGTGGTCGCGAGCAAGTCGGGCACCTCCGCCGAGACCATGGCCGCGTACGCGTTCTTCCGCGGCCAGGTGGAGGCCGCCTCCTCGCCGCGGCCCGGCATGCAGTTCGTGGCCATCACCGATCCGGGCCGGCCGCTGGACAAGCTGGCCACCGAGACCGGCTTCCGGCGCACCTTCCTGAACCCCGCCTCCATCGGCGGGCGCTACTCGGCGCTGTCCCTCTTCGGCCTCGTGCCGGCGGCCCTGATCGGCGTGGACATCAAGGTGCTGCTCGAGCGCGCCAACACCATGGTGGAGACCTGCGGCAACGAGGTGGGCGTGCGCGGCAATCCGGCGGTGCAGCTGGGCGCGGTGCTGGCCGGGCTGGCGCGGGCCGGCCGCGACAAGGTCACCCTGGTGCTGTCCGAGAAGATCCGCGGCCTCGGCCGCTGGATCGAGCAGCTGCTCGCCGAGTCGCTCGGCAAGGACGGCACCGGCCTCGTGCCGGTGGTGGACGAGCCGCTCGGCCCGCCGACCGTCTACGGCGACGACCGCGTCTTCGTGGCCCTCGTGCTGGAAGGCGACGACGCGCACGACGGCGCACTGGCCAAGCTGGCCGACGCGGGACATCCGGTGCTGCGTCTCGTGCTGCGCGATCCGATGGACCTGGGCGCCGAGTTCTTCCGGTGGGCGCTGGCCACCGCCACCGCGGGGGCGGTCCTCGGGGTCAATCCCTTCGACGAGCCGGACGTGGCGCGGGCCAAGGAGAACGCGGCCGCGCTGCTCACCGAGTGGCGGCGCTCCCACCGGCTGCCCGAGTGGCCCGCCGACGTCGAGGAAGACGGCATCGTGCTGATGACGAAGTCGAACAAGAAGCCGGGCTCGGTGAGCCGCGGGCTGGCCGCCCACCTGGCCATGGCCGCCCCCGGCGACTATCTCGCGATCCAGGCCTATCTCACCCCGACCGCGGAGGCCGGGCGCGCGCTGCAGGAGATGCGGGTGGCCCTGCGCGATCGGCTACGCGTCGCCACCACGGTGGGCTGGGGCCCCCGGTATCTCCACTCCACGGGCCAGCTACACAAGGGCGGCCCGACCAGCGGCCTGTTCATCCAGATCACCGGCGACGATCGCGAGGACCTGGCGATCCCGGGCGCGGGCTACGGCTTCTCGACGCTGAAGTCGGCCCAGGCCCTGGGCGATCTCCAGAGCCTGCGCGACGGCGCGCGCCGGGTCATCCGGCTCCATCTGACCGGCAAGCAGTCGCCGGCCCTGCAGCAGCTGCTGCAGATGGTCGCGGGGCTGACCAAGAGGCTGTGAGCATGACGGTTCCCACCGGCGACGAATCCTGCGCCCTCGTCATCTTCGGCGCGTCGGGCGATCTCACCCGGCGCAAGCTGATCCCCGCGCTGTGGTCCATGTTCCAGAGCCGCGTGCTGCCCGAGCCGTTCGCGGTGGTCGGAGTGGCGCGCTCCGAGATGACCAACGAGGAGTTCCGCACGCGCATGCGCGAGGCCATCGCCGACTTCGCGCGCGTGCAGCCGCCGTCCGCGCGGGTCTGGGACCGCTTCGCCCAGGCCCTGTTCTACTACTCGGGCGATCCCTCGGACGCGGCCACCTACCCGGGGCTCGCCGCCTACATCACGCAGGTGGAGCAGGAGCGCGGGATCGGCGGCAACCGCCTCTTCTACGTCTCGACGCCGCCGTCGGTATACCCGCATCTGGTGATGCGGCTCGGCGAGGCCTCGCTCAACCGCCCGCCCGAGAACAGCGCGGGGTGGGTGCGCATCGTCATCGAGAAGCCGTTCGGCCGCGATCGGGAGTCGGCCAGCTCGCTGAACCAGGTGGTTGCCTCGGTGTTCAGCGAGGATCAGGTCTACCGCATCGATCACTACCTGGGCAAGGAGACGGTCCAGAACATCCTCGTGTTCCGGTGGGCCAACGGCATCTTCGAGCCCTTGTGGAACCGCAACCACGTCGACCACGTGCAGATCACGGTGGGCGAGTCGATCGGCGTCGAGGGGCGCGGGGCCTACTACGAGGAGTCGGGCGCGCTGCGCGACATGATCCAGAACCACATCCTCCAGCTGCTCTGCCTGGTGGCCATGGAGCCGCCGGTCACCTTCGACGCCGATCCGGTGCGCGACGAGAAGACGAAGGTGATGCAGGCGATCCGGCCGGTGGCCGCCGACGAGGTCGACCGGGTCGCGGTGCGCGGGCAGTACGGGCCCGGGTTCGTGGGCGGGCAGCGCGTGGTGGGCTATCGCGAGGAGAAGGGCGTCTCGTCCGAGTCGATCACCGAGACCTTCGCGGCGCTGCGGCTCGAGGTCGAGAACTGGCGCTGGGCCGGCGTGCCCTTCTACCTGCGCACCGGCAAGCGCCTGCCCAAGCGCGCGAGCGAGATCGCGGTGCAGTTCAAGCGGACTCCGCACCTGGTGTTTCGGCGCAATCCCGAGATCCTCGCCGAGCCCAATCGGCTGGTGCTGCGCATCCAGCCCGACGAGGGCATGTCGCTCTCGTTCGGGGCCAAGCTGCCTGGGCAGGACCTGCGGATCAAGCCGGTGGAGATGGAGTTCGACTATGGACAGGCCTTCGGGGGCGAGCCGCCCGAGGCCTACGAGCGGCTCCTGCTGGACGCCATGAAGGGCGACACCACGCTCTACGCGCGCGGTGACTGGGTCATGATGGCCTGGGAGCTGCTGCAGCCCATCCTCGACGCGTGGACGAGCGGGGACCCCCGCAAGTTCCCCAACTACGAGGCGGGCACCTGGGGCCCGGCCGAGGCCGACACCTTGATCGAGCGCAGCGGACGGCGCTGGCGGCGCCCCTGAGGGCGCCGCCGCCGTGACGCGCTACCTATTGCCGGAGCTGCGCCGACGCCGACCCCACCATCCGGGTCGCCGACATCTCGACCCAGGTGTAGTACCAGCTCTCGTAGATCATCACCTGCAGCGAGCTGCCCGACTTCTCGTAGATCTGGGTCGTGCCCTTGCCGGACGCGGTCGTCGAGGAGAGGTGCTTCCAGCCGTTCGCCTCGAGCGTGGTGCGGAACGCGACGGACAGGCTGTCCGGCTCGATGCGTCCCTTGTAGAAGAGCCGCGCCGCCTTCACGTTCGGCGACTCGATGATGGTGGAGCGGTCCAGGTCCACCGCCAGGCCCTTCGGCACCGGGATGTCCTCGAACTCGCTGCGCTGCGCTCTGGGCGGCGTCGAGGCGCACGCGGTCAGGGCGAGCACGGTGGCCGACAGGACGAGCAAACGTCGCATGAGTAGTACCTCCTGCCGGCCATCCTACCGTCCGTGAGAGAGCCCACCAAAGTTTTTGGATGGTCCAACGCGCGCATGAGACGGTCGTGGATCGTCGTCCTGGTCGCCCTGCTGGTGGTGGCCCTCGTCGCGGTCGTCGCACACCGGCCCCTGCTGCGCGCGGCCGGCCGGATCCTCGTGGTCGAGCCGTCGGACGGCCCCGCCGACGCCATCGTGGTGGTGGCCGGAAGCACGCCCACCCGCGAGGCCCTGGCCGCCACGCTGTTCCGCGAGCGCCGCGCCCCCGTCGTGGTGGTCTCGCGCCAGACGATGCCGGTGCGCGTGCAGCAGCTCCTCGACCTGGGCATCCGTCCGCTGGACTTCCAGGGCGAATCGGTGGCCGCGCTCGAGAAGTACGGGGTCCCCCGCGCGGCGATCGTCACGCTGACGAAGCCGGTCGAGATCACCGAGATGGAGCTGCGGGCGGTGGCCGCCGAGGCCCACACGCGGGGGTGGCGCCGGGTGCTCCTGGTGACCACCCCCAATCACTCGCGGCGGGTGCGGCTGATCTGGCATCGCGAGGCCGGCCCCGGCATCGAGGCCGGCATCGCGATGATCGACGACGAGTGCTCGGCCGACCGCACCTGGTGGAGGCGCCGGCGCTGCGGCGAGGCCGTGCTGCACGAGTATCTCGGCCTCATCGCGGTCTACCTGCACGTCTCGAGCCTGATGCGCTGAGCCAGCTCCGCTCCGCCGTGAGCGTCTACGGGGTGATGCGCTTGTAGAGCATGTGCTGGCGATTGCGCGTGTGGGGTCGCACCTGGGCCGGCCAGCGCCCCACCTCGACCGCCTTGGCCCACGCATCGCCGACCAGCACGTCCGGGCTCTCGATCTCGTAAAGGGCGCCGTACTTTGGCGCGTGCTCGATGACGATGCTCTTGAGCTGGCCGCCGATGCTCATGGTGAGCGGCTGCAGCTCGTAGCGCGAGACCGCGATCACCCCCGGCACCGTGAGCAGGCTCGGCACGTGCTCGCGGTCGTAGACCTCGTTGAAGAGGCGCTCCTGGGCCGGGTCGACGTCCATGGCGGCGCTGAAGAGATACCGGGTCTGGATGGGCATGGGCGGGGTCCTTTCGTGGGGGGCGTGAGGTTGATCGGGTTGGGGCTCGCCGTTGCGGTTTTGGTTGGGGTTGGTCGGGTCGGGGCTAGCCGGTGCGGTTTTGGGTTGGGTTGATCGGGTCGGGGCCACCGGCTTGGGCTGCTACCGGACGCTTCATTATTTATCCGCTCGGCTCGCCTTCGGCTGCGCCTCGCCAAGCCGCGGCGGCGCGGCGGAAGGGCAGCCAGCGAGAGCGGACGCTCGGGGCGGTCTACCGTTGTGGTTTTCTGGATTTTGGCTTGTCCCCCGGTGCGGCGCGGCCGTAGTCGTCGTGGCGGCGGATGATGTCGTCCTCGCCGAGATAGGGGCCGTGCTGGACCTCGATCAGCACGACGGGCACCCGCCCGGGGTTCTCGATGCGGTGCCAGGCGCCGCGCGGGACGTCCACCGACCCTCGCGGCTTGAGCCGTCGCGCGCGGCCGGAGATGATCACCCGCGGGGAGCCGGTGACCACCACCCAGTGCTCGGCCCGGAAGCGGTGCCGCTGCAGGCTCAGGCGCTGGCCCGGCTGCACGAGCAGGCGCTTGACCTTGTAGCCACGTCCCTCCTCGATGGTCTGAAACCCGCCCCACGGGCGGGCCTCGAAGGCGACCGCCTCGCCACCACGACGCATCGCGCTCATAGCCGGATCATCCTCGCGAAATCGGCCTCCACGCTCTTGGTCACCTCGTCCATGACCTCGCCCGGCACGTCGTCGTCCAGGAGCAGCACCACGATGGCGCGGCCCCGGCGGGTGCGCCGGCCCACGTGCATGGACGCGATGTTGACGTTGTGTCGTCCAAGAATCGAGCCGATCCGACCCACCATGCCGGGCCGATCTTCGTACGCTAGCACGAGGATGTAGCCCTCCGGAATGAACTCGATGTGCAGATCGCGCAGCCGCACGATCCGGGGCACCCCGTCGAAGACGGTGCCCGCGATGATCTTGCGCCCGGCCCCCGCCTGAGTGGTGACGGTGATCAGGTTCGTGTAGCCCGAGACCGACTCGGGATCCGTGCGGATCTCCATGGACAGGCCGCGCTCCTCCGCGATCAGGTGCGCGTTGACCAGGTTCACCGCCTGCGCGGTCACCCGCCCGAGCAGCCCCTTCAGCACCGCGCGCCCCACCAGCGCGGGATCCCAGCGCGCCACGTGGCCCGCCACCTCGATCTCGACCCGCTCGACGTTCTCGGGCTCGAGCTGCACGCAGAAGCGCCCGAGCAGCTCGGCGAGGTGCAGGTACGGCCGCTGCTCGGCCAGCGTCTCGCGGTCGCCCACCGGGATGTTCACCGCGTGCTCCACCAGCTCCCCCTCCCGGAAGGCCACGAGCTGCCGGGCCACGTCCACCGCCACGTTGACCTGGGCCTCCTGGGTGTTCGCGCCCAGATGCGGGGTCACCACCACGCGCGGATGCTGGATGAGGCGCCTCACCAGCGGGGACGCCGGCGGCTCTTCGCTCCACACGTCCACCGCGGCGCCCGCGACCTGCCCCGATTCGAGCGCGGCGAGCAGGGCCGGCTCGTTGACGATCCCGCCCCGGGCGCAGTTGACGATGCGGGCCCCCGACTTCATGGCCGCCAGCTCGCGCGCGCCGATCATGTTCTCGGTGTCGTCGCTCAGCGGGACGTGGACGGTGAGGATGTCGGCGCGGCTCAGCACCGTCTGTAGATCGGTCAGGCGCACGCCCAGATCGCGGGCCCGGCTCTCCGGGATGAAGGGGTCGTAGACGAGCACCTCCATGTCGAACGCGCGCAGGCGCGCGGCCACCCGGGAGCCGACCTTGCCGAGGCCCAGCACTCCGGCGGTCTTGCGGAACAGCTCCGAGCCGTAGATGCCGCGGTCCCACTGCAGATGCTTGAGCGCCTCGTGGGCCGTCGGGATCTTGCGCACCAGCGCCAGCAGCATGCCCACGGTGTGCTCGGCCGCGGAGACGACATTGCCATAGGGCGCATTGACGACCACCACGCCGTGGCGCGAGCACGCGTCCACGTCGATGTTGTCCACTCCGACGCCGGCCCGGCCCAGGATGCGCAGCCGCCGCGCCCGGGCGAGGAACTCGGAGGTCACCGCGGTGGAGGAGCGGGTGACGATCGCCTCGTACTCGCCCACTCGCGCCAGCAGCTCGTCGCGGGGCACCGTGCTCGAGACCTGGTCCACCGTGAACCCGCGCTCGGTCAGGTACGCGATGCCCTCGGCGGCGATCGTGTCGATGACGAGGACGTTCATCTCACCGGCCCACGGTCTAGCGATGGGTGCGCAGGAACCGGAGGAACTCGCGCCCCTCCGCGAGCCGGCGACGCATCACCTGCCGGTCGCGGACCATCTCCGCGGCCAGGGAGAGCATCTTCCGCGGGCGGAAGTAGAAGCGGCGGTAGAAGTGGTCCACCGAGCGGAAGATCTCGGTGCGCGCGAGATGCGGGTAGCCGAGGGCGCTCACCTGCACCCCCGAGCCGTCCACCAGCGTGTCGGACTCGAGCCATCCGTTCCGCTGCGCTTCCTCGTGGAGCGCAGTGCCCGGATACGGCGCGGCCAGCGAGACCTGGATGGTGTCGGGATCGATCTCGGCCGCGAAGCGGATGGTCTCGGCGATGGTCTCGCGCGTCTCACCGGGCAGCCCCAGGATGAACGTGCCGTGGATGGCGATGCCGAGCGATTTCGCGTCGCGGGTGAACCGACGCGCCACGTCGAGGCGCACGCCCTTCTTGATGTTGTTGAGGATGGCCTGGTTGCCCGACTCGTAGCCGACCAGGAGCAGCCGCAACCCGTTGTCCTTGAGCACCTTCAAGGTCGCGTACGGCACGTTGGCCTTGGCGTTGACCGACCAGGTGATCCCCAGGCGCCCGAGACGCCGGGCGATGGCCTCGGCCCGCGGTAGATCGTCGGTGAAGGTGTCGTCGTCGAAGAAGAACTCGCGGACCTGCGGGAACATCCGGGCGGCCAGGGCCATCTCCTCGGCCACGTGCTCGGGGCTGCGGGTGCGGTAGCGCTGGCCGCCCACCGTCTGCGGCCACAGGCAGAACGTGCACTTCGAGCGGCAGCCCCGCCCGGTGTAGAGCGAGACGTAGGGATGGCGGAGATAGCCGATCGCGTAGTGCTCCACCGTGAGGTCGCGCTGGTAGATCGGGGTCACGAAGGGCAGCGCGTCCATGTTCTCGAGGGTCGGGCGATCGGGGGTGTGGGCCACGTGCCCGTTCATCCGGTAGGACAGCCCGCGGACGTCCGCGAGCCGCCGGCCCTGCGCGACTTCCTGGATGGTGAAGTCGAACTCGCTCCGCGCCACGAACGCGAGCGCGCAGCTGGCCCGCAGCGAGGCCTCCGGCGCCACCGCCACCGCGGCGCCCACCATGCCGACGATCAGATCGGGATTCTCGGCCTTGAGCGCCTCGGCCACTCGCACGTCGGACGCGAACGACGGCGTGCTCGTGTGCATCACGCAGAGATCGTAGCCGCGCGCCAGCGGGAGCACGTCCTCGAGGGTGAGGCCGTCGGGCGGCGCGTCCACGAGGCGGGATCCGGGCACCAGCGCGGCGGGCTGGGCCAGCCACGTCGGGTACCAGAACGAGCGGATCTCGCGCCGCGCCTGGTACCGGGACCCCGCGCCGCCATCGAAGCCGGCCACCGCGGGCGGGTGCAGAAAGAGCGTGCGCAGGTAGTCGGTCACGATGGCCTCACGATACCATAGCGGCCGTCGCGCCCTCCCGAGCCTAGACCTGCCGGTGGCGCCGCACCACGACGACGATCCAGATCGCCGCGATCAGCAGCACGAAGCCGCCGATCCAGAATTGCAGCTCGCGCACCCAGACGAGCGCCGCCGCCACCGAGTCCGCGACCAGGTAGGCCACTCCGAACCAGAGCGGCACGCTGATCAGCACCGCCGCGACGTCGACCAGCAAGAAGCGCGGAAACGGCACGCGTACCAGTCCCGCGGTCAGGAACGCGGCGGCCCGCAGGCCCATCACCAGCCGGGCCATCACCACGAACTTCAGCCCGTGGCGGTGATAGGCGTCCATCACCCGCGCCTCGCGCGCCGGGGTGAGGATCCGCCGCACCGTCGACCACTTCAAGATCTGCCGGCCGAAGTGACGCCCGACCCAGTACAGCAGCATGTCGCCCGCGAGCACGCCGGCCACGCACGACAAGAGCGCCCCCGCCCAGTGCATCAGCTGCCAGCGCGCCATCAGCGCCGCGATGGCGATCGGCAGCTCCTCGGGGATCGGCAGACCGAGGCCGGTGGAGAGCAGGATCAGGAAGACGCCCGGGTACGTGAAGTGGACGATCAGATCGAACAGCATCACTCGCCCGCCCGCGCGTAGAGCCAGCGGCCGTTGTGCGCGACAAGCAGCCGCACGCGGCCCGGGGGCAGCGACGAGACGATGCTCCGGCCGGCTTCGCGCCCGGTCAGCAGATACGGCGGCCGCGGCGAGGCCCACGCGGCGCGGAAAGTCTCGGCGCTCCAGAACGAGGCGGACGCGTCGGGGAACGTGGCGCCGATGCCGAGCACGCTGCGGGTGCCGTCGAGGAGGACCGGCCGGTGCCCCGAGTACAGCTCGATCGCGGCCGCGTTCTCGATCGGGCCCTCCAGGACCAGAACGTCGTCGGGCGCGAGCCGCGCGCGGATCTCTGCGGCCATCGGGGCGACCGTCCGGACCGACGACGTCGCGGCGAGGCTCTGCCCGACCAGCGGCACCAGCAGGAGCGTCACGACCGCCACCGTCGCCGCCCCCGCCGGCGCCGAGCGGCGGGCCCCGGCCCACGCGAGACCCCCCGCACCCGCGAGCATCACCGCGGCGGCCTGCACGAGCATGGGCTGCATGGTCGACCACGGCGGATAGGGCGACGCCTGGCCGAGCGCGGCTTCCTTTCGCGAGTAGACGTCCGAGATCCCGAACACCGCCGCGGTGAAATCGCGCCCGTCGCTGATCGCGGCCCACGCGAAGACCGCCCCGAGCAGCGCGAACAGCACGAGATGCACGGTGATGAGCCCGCGCGGCCGTGCCGTCGCGTCGCGCCACCCGCGGGCCGCGAGCAGCGCGATCGCCGGATAGGCCGGCAGGCCATAGTGCGGCAGCTTGAAGGGCGACAGCGTGAAGAGGGCCAGCACGCCGACGGCCCAGAGCGCCAGCGCCACCCAGGGCAGCTCGCCGGGATCGCGCCAGGCGCGGGAGCGGATCAGCGCCGCCACCGCCGCCGCGGCGGCCAGGATCCACGGGAAGGCCCCGAAGCCGGCCGCGGCCAGGAACTCGAGCGCGGACAGCGGCACGTCCTCGTCGGGGTAGACGCGCATGCGCGCCACGTTGAGGAGATGGTTGTCGACGACCGTGTACCAGAGGAACGAGGGCTCGGTCGCGGCGGCCACCGCGTACCAGCCGAGGCCGATCACGAGCAGCGATACCACGCCGAGCGCGGGCATCCAGGCGCGCACCGGCCGCAGCCGCCCCGCCAGCGCCAGCGCCACCGCGACCGCGGCAAGCGGCCCCAGCATGCCGAGCGGATCCTTCGCGAGCGCGGCCACCCCCAGCGTCCCGCACCCGAGAATCGCCCACCACGGGTTGCCCGCCGACTGGGGGAGTGCGGGGGCCATGTCCGGGCCCCCGCATATAAAAGAGGGGCGGGTCCGAGCGTCCGCCCCCAGCGGGCTGCCCGGCGTGAATTCTCCCGCCGCGGATCTGCCCGGCGGCAAGTCGCCCGCCGAGGACTCGCCCGCCGGAGTGCGCGTGTCACCTGCGCGCTCCCGCGGCTGGCAGGCTCCGAGCAGCAGGCCGGTGAAGCCCCACTGGATCGCGGCCACGAACAGCGTCTCGGGCCGCACGTAGCGCGCGAACGCGGCGAAGAGCGCGCACGAGAGCAGCGCGGCGCCGGCGAGCAGGCCGCCGGCCGACCCCAGCAGGCGCGCGCCGAGCAGCGCGGTGCCGGCCACCGCGAGCAGCGCCCCGAGCAACGACGGCAGGCGGGCCGCCCACTCGTCGATCCCGAACACCGTGAACGACGTCGCGGTCAGCCAGTAGAGCAGCGGCGGCTTGTCCCAGTAGCGCACGCCGTTCAGCCGCAGGGCGATCCAGCTGCTGCCCAGCATCTCGCGGGCGATCTCGGCGTGCTGGCCCTCGCCCGGATCGTCGAACGGCGCCTGCCCGAGCCCGGGGGCGAGCAGGAGCACGGCCAGCAGCCCGGTGACCACGACGGCGGCGCCGGCGCCGCGGCGAGCCACCACTAGCGGGCGCGGTCGGTCTCGAGCCGTCCCGCGCGCAGGCGCAGGGTGCGGTCCGCGAGGGCGGCCGCGTCAGCCCGGTGGGTGACCAGGATCACCGAGGCCCCGCGCTCCTGGCACAGCGAGCGCAGCGCGGCCAGGATCACCGCGGCGTGGCCCTCGTCGAGATTGCCGGTGGGCTCGTCGGCCAGCACCAGGGGCGGCGTGTTCAGCACCGCGCGGCAGTACGCGACGCGCTGCTGCTCGCCCCCCGAGAGCTGGGCCGGATAGTGGCCGCTCCGGTGGGCCACCCCGAGCCGCTCCATCAGGGCTCGCGCCTCGGGCAGCGCCTCGCGCCGCGAGCGGCCCACGTAGCGCGCGGCGAGCAGGACGTTGTCGAGGGCGGTGAGAGCCGAGATCAGCAGGAACGACTGGAAGACGTAGCCGATCGAGCGGCCCCGCACCGGGCACTGCGCCCGCCGCGGCAGCGCGCTCACCTGGGTTTGATCGAACCAGATCTCGCCCGCGTCGAGCGGCTCCAGCAGACCGAGCAGGTTGAGCAGGGTGGACTTGCCGGAGCCCGACGGGCCGGCCACCGCCACGAATTCCCCGGCCCCCACCTCGACGTCCACGCCCTCGAGCACCGGCACCGGCCGGCCGTCGGGACCGCGGAACGTCTTGCTCAATCCGCTCGCGCGCACGACCACGGTCAGGCTCCGCGCCGGATGGCCTCGGCGGGCGACAGGCGCACGATGCGCAGCGTGGCGTAGCTCGCCGCGAGCGCGCCCAGGACCACCGAGAAGACCAGCGCGAACCCGAGCAGCCGCGGGGAGAACAGGAAGAGCTGCTGCCCCTGGCGCAGCACGCGGGCGTCCACCAGCGCGCCCACCGCGAGGGCCAGCCCGATCCCGATGGCCCCGCCCGAGACCGAGACGGCGAGGGCCTCGCCCAGGATCTCGCGGAGCAATTGCCCATCGGTGGCCCCGAGCGCGCGCTTGATGCCGAAGTCGCGGATGCGCTCGAACACCGCGGCGGTCACCGTGTTGGCGAGCGAGAGGCCGCCGATCACGAGGCCCAGCACGCCGATGCCGAAGAGCAGCGCCGAGAAGAACGCGGTGGACTGGCGGAGGAGCCGGCTCAGCTCGCCCGGGATCGTGACGTTGAGCCCCGGCACGTCGGCCTGGAGGCGCCGGGCGAGCGCGTCCGGATCGACACCGTCCGCCCACGCCACCGCCGCCCCGCTGTTCAGATCGGCGCGGGTCATGCCTCCGCCCGCGAAGACCTGCACCAGCAGCGGATCGCGGCGCAGCCAGAGATCGCGCGCGTCCTCGAGGGGCACGATGGCGAAGCGGTCCGGCGCGGTGAGCGTCTTGTCCAGCACGCCCACCACCTCGAAGGCGCGACCGCTCAGCTCGAGCCGCGAGCCCGCGCGCAGGCCGCGGGCCGTCGCGAAGTCCGCCCCCACCACCGCCACGCCCCGGTCCCCCGCCCGCAGGGGCCGCCCGTCGCGCACCGGCAGGTCGCGGAACTCGCGATTGGGCATCCGCACGCCGGGATCCACGCCCAGGACCAGCTCCTGGGTGAGCGTGAGGAACTGAGAGGTGGACGGGTTGAGTGGCAGCATGACCTGCGGTTGAACCGCGGCCACGCCGGGCACCCGGGCGATCTCCGCGATCTTGGCCGCGCGCAGCAGGCCGCCCGCGGTGAAGCCGGTGCCCATGCCCATCCCCTCGCCGGCCACCGAGATCTGGCCGAGCACGAAACGATCGCCGCCGTCGATGAAGCGGGTGATGCGCTCGGCCATGGCCCCGAGGGCCACCAGGCCGCCCACTCCCACCGCGATGCCGAGGATCGTGAACAGGTAGTTCCTCGGCAGGAGCCGGCGCATCCCTACCACGTGAAGCGAGACTCGGTGGGCAGACCCCGGCGCCGGCGCGTCCAGCGGTTGATGCGAACGATCGTGAAGAACACTTCCAGCGACAGCTTCATGCGGAGCGATTGCCGGAGGAACGCCCCGCCCGCGAGCACGCCGGTCACCCCGTCCACCATGCCCGCGAACTCGCGCGGCTTGAGGAACATCTCGACGAACGAGGGATCGTAGAAGTAGCGGATGAAGCGCTGAAATGGCTCCGTGCCTTTCCGGATGGTCCGGTCGTAGGCCCGGAATCGGCTCGCCTCGAAGCGGTTCTCCCGGAACGCCTTCAGGATCTCGATCGAGGACAGCTCGGCGGACTGGGTGGCGATGTACACGCCCGACGAGAAGATCGGATCCAGGAAGGCGATCGCGTCGCCCACGCACACGTAGCGGTCCCCGATCGCGGGATCGGTCCGATACGAGAAATTGGCCGCGCGGTGGACCGGAGTGATGCGGGGCGCGCCCTCCAGCGCGTCGGTCAGCTGGCGGCAGCGCGCGATCAGCGACTCGTAGAGCTCGTCGAGGCCGCCCTCCCGGCCCTGCACGGTGCGCGCGTGCAGCACGCAGCCCACGCTGGTGGTGCCGTCGGCGAACGGAATGTACCAGAACCAGCCGGGCTCGAAGCTGAAGATGCGGATGTTGCCCACCTCCTTGCCGGGCCAGCGCTTGCCCCCCTGGAAGTGGGCGAACAGGGCGACCTTGCCCAGCCCCTCGATCGGGCGACGGCGCCCGTGCCGCGTGGCGATGAGAGCGTCGCGTCCGCTCGCGTCCACCAGGAAGCGCGCGCGCAGCTGCCGCGAGCCGGCGGCGTCCGATACGGTCGCGGTCACTCCGTCGTCGTCGAAGGCCACCCGCTCCACGGTGGTCGGCTGCAGCAGCGTGACGTTCGGCTGGCGGGCCGCGTGATCGAGCAGGATCTTGTCGAACTCGGCGCGCTGGACCTCGTAGGTGTAGGCCGGCCACGGCTTGCCCTCGCGGAAGAGGAACTGGTAGTCGAGCTCCTGGTCCTGGTCGTGGAAGTAGGCCCCGTACTTCACGAGGAATCCGCGAGACTTCACCTCGTCGAGCACGCCCAGCCGCTCCAGCACCGGCATGTTGGCGGGCAGCAGCGATTCGCCGACGTGGAAGCGGGGAAACGCCTCGCGCTCGGCCAGGGCCACCCGGAGCCCGCCCCGCGCGAGGAAGGTGGCCGCGCTCGAGCCGCCCGGTCCGCCGCCCACCACCAGCACGTCGTAGTCGGCGGCCCGCGACGCGGCGGCCGCGGGCCGGGCCGGCGCCTCGAGGGTGCGCGCCAGCTCGTCTTGCGGATAGAGGCGCCGAACCGCCGGGCTGATCCAATCCACGTCGGCCGTGGCGAGGGCGCGGCGGCTGAGGGCCAGGGCCAGCATGAGCGGCGTCGCCACGGTGGCCACCGCGGCCATCCGCAGGCCCTGGCTGTGCGGTGAGCGCCATCCCCGCTCCATCGAGCGCATCGCCCGGTTGGCGATGAAGGTGCCGACGGCCAGCGCCCAGTCCGGCGGGTTGCCGCGGTGGGGCGCGGCCACCTGGTACATCTCGCGATGTCGCGCCCGCAGGCGCGACGCGCTGAAGATGCCGACCAGGTAGGCGGCGAGCGCGGTCGCCTCGCGCCCCCAGCGCCGCGCGATGTGGCCGGCCAGGAACGAGCCGACCGCGAGACCGTCGCGAGCGGGGCGGAAACGGCTGCGCCGGTCTTCGAAGTGCAGCGGGGCGATCGGCACCTCGACGATGTCGAAGCCGTGCTCGGCCGCGCGCAGGAGCATCTCGCTCTCCAGCACGAAGCCACCCCGCCGCGGCGGCGCCGCCGTGAGCAGCGCGGCCGGGTAGACGCGAAAGCCGGACTGGGTATCCGCCACCGCCATGCCGGTGAGCCAGTTGATGAAGAAGCCGGCCACCCGGAGCGCGGCCAGCCGATCGGTCGGCATCGCGCGCTCCGGATACGCGGCGAGGCCGCCGAGCCGTCCGCCGATGACGAGGCTCCGCGGCTCCTCCACCGCCACCTTCAGCAGGCGCGGGATGTCGTCGGGGTCGTGCTGGCCGTCGCCGTCGAGCGTCACCACCCGCGACACGCCGCGACGGAGGGCCTCGGCGAAGCCGGCCCGCAGCGCCGCGCCCTTGCCGCGCCGGCCGGCGAGGGTCATCACCTCGGCGCCCGCGACGACGGCCCGCGCCGCGCTGTCGTCGGTGGAGCCGTCGTCGATCACGAGCACCGGGCCGTGCAGCCGGGCCCGCTCGACGATGTCGCCGATGGTCGCGGCCTCGTTGAACACCGGGACGAGTATCAGATGCTCGCGCATGGCCGGGATGTGCTCGCTCACGGCGGCGGGCCCACCAGCACCGCGGTGCGGCAGCCGCCCCGCGCGATGCCGTGCACGAGCACGGACCCGATGCCGCGCTCGGCGTCGAGCGCGGCCGCGGCCATCCGCAGCGCCCCCAGCCCGCCGTGCTGGCCGAAGAGCGCGGCCAGCGACCGGGGCGGCAGCAGGTCCGCGCGGGCCGGCAGGTCGTGACCGAGCAGCGCGCGCTCCCAGTCGTCCACCGCGGGGTCGCCGTTGCCCGCGCCGTAGCAGCGCGCCACGCCCTCCGGACGCGATCGGATCAGCCGTCCCGCCGGGGAGCGGTCGTCGATCCGCGTCGGGCGGCCGGTGTGCGGGGCAGTCGGCACGTTGCCCCACGCGGCCTCCACGATCTCGGCCATGATGCGGGCGCCCCGCGCGCGGGCGGTTTCCAGATCCTCGAGCACGACGAAGGTGGCGCCCTCTCCGAGCACGGGACCGTTGTGGTCGGCCGCGTACGGCCGGCAGCCTTCCGGCGCGCGGCTCTGCATCGGGGAGAGCGCGCCCATCTCGGCCAGGCGCTGGTAGACCTCCTGGAACAGCTCGTCGACGCCCCCGGCCACCACCGCGGTGGCGCGGCCGTCGGCGATGAGGCGCGCGCCGCGCGCCACCGCGAGATCGCCCGCGAGCGTCGACTGGTTCACGGTGACCGACGGCGCCTTGGCCCCGACGGCGATCGCGGCGATCGACGCCATCGTGTTCATCACCGTGTTGGGGAAGATCATCGGGGAGAGCCCGCCCGGGCCGCGGGTCAGGAAGCCGTGCGCGAAGTCGCGGCTCGAGGTGAAGTCGCCGAACTCGGTGCCGACCACGATGCCGAGCCCGGGCCCGCTGGGCACCCCCGCGTCGCGCACCGCGAGCACGCAGGCGCCGAGAGCGAGCCGGCAGATGCGCGACAGGCGACGGGCCGCGTCCCGGTCGATGAGCGACGCCAGGATGGCGTCGTCCACCTCGGCGGCGAGCCGGCTCGTGAACGCGGCGGCATCGAAGCCGCGCACCGGGCCGATCGCAGAGCGATTCAGGGCGAGCGCGCCGGCCAGGGCGTCCCGGCCGCCGGCGGTGGAGGCGTTGATCGTCCCCACGCCGGTCACCACCACGCGGCGATCAGGCACCGGCGTCGGCTCGGGTGAAGACGAGGCTCACGTTCTGGCCGCCGAACCCGAAGGAGTTGGATAGCGCGGCCTCGATCTCGGCCGGACGCGCCGTACCGGGCAGGCAGTCGAACGCGACCTCGGGATCGGTCTGCTCCAGGTTGGCGGTGGGCGGGAGCAGCCCGTGCTGGAGCGCCAGCACGGTGGCCATGGCCTCGACGCTGCCCGCGGCCGCCATGGTGTGGCCGACCAGCGACTTGGTCGAGCTCAGCAGGACGCCGCCCTCGCCGAACACCGCGCGCAGCGCGAGGGCTTCCGCGCGGTCGTTCTGGACCGTGCCGGTGCCGTGGGCGTTGACGTAGCCCACCGCGGCCGCGGGCAGCCCCGCGTCGTCGAGGGCCTGGCGCATGGCGTGGATCATCCCCTCGCCCTCGGGGTGCGGCGCGGTCACGTGGTGCGCGTCGGTGGACATGCCGTAGCCGGCGAGCCGCGCGTGGACGCGTCCGCCGCGCGCCCGGCAGTGCTCGGCGTCCTCCAGCACGAAGAACGCGGCGCCCTCCCCGATGGACATCCCGCGGCGCTCCCGGTCGAACGGCCGGCACGGGCTCGGGTCGAGCAGCTTCAACGCGTTGAAGCCCATGAAGCAGATGTGCGTGAGCGCGTCGACGCCGCCCACCACCGCGGCCGCGATCGTCCCGGCCCGGACCAGATCGGCACCCAGGGCGATGGAGGCGGCGCCGGACGCGCACGCCATCACGATCGTCTCCTTGGGGCCGGTCAGGCCGAGACGCCAGGCGAGGGTCTCCGCGTGCGAGTACGGCAGGATGGTGCGCAGGGCGCGCATCCGGGGAGACACCACGCCGCGCCGGCCCTCGTCCCAGTACCAGTCCTCGCCCTCGAGCATGCCGCCACCGACCGCGCCGACGAAGAGCCCGGCCTCGGCCCGCGCCCGGGCCGGCAGGCCGGCGTCGGCGAGAGCCTCGCGGGCCGCGGCGAGCGCGATGCGATCCGCCCGCGAGCGCCGACGCGAGACGCCGATCGTGCCGAACGCGTCGGCGGGGATCTCGGCGGCGATGCGCGAGCGGAAGCCCGCGGTGTCGATGACGGTGATCGGCTTGATCGCGCAGGCGCCGGCGGCGAGTCCCGACCAGAAGGCCTTGGTGCCGAGGCCGTACGGGCTCACGATGCCGAGCCCGCTCACCACCACCTCGCGCCGGCCGTGAGGGGCGCGGGCCCGGCTCATGCGGCGTCCATGACGGGAGGCTGCACCTCGGAGGCTCAGCCCTGGCCGGTCTTGGACAGGATGAACCGCGACAGGGAATCCAGTGAGAGAAACTCCTCGGTGAGGTCGTGCCCCTCGTCGATCACGATGCCGAAGCGCTCCTCGATGGCCACCGACAGCTCGATGAAGTCGAGCGAGTCCAGGCCCAGGGAGCCGTCGACCCCCTTGGGCAGGGTCGTCTCGAGCGTCATCTCGGCCGCGCGGCGCGGATCGAACTTGAGCCGCTCGACGACGAGCCCTTTCAGCTCGTCCAGGACTTCCTTCTGCGTCATCGGTCACGACCTCCTGTCACGCCGCGCTCCCGCGCGCGTGGGATTGCTCCGTGCTCCAGCGGAGCCGCGCGTGCTCGCCGCGCCAGGCTCCGGACAGCTCCAGCGGCTCCGTCCGCGCACCGTCGCGCCACTCCCGCAGATCCGCGAGCGGACCGGCCGCGAATCGCTCCCCCCCGCCCGGGGGATCGCCGGCCGCCCCCGCGCCGCGAGCGGACTCGAACCGGAGATCACCCACCCCGCGCTCGAGCCACAGACACGCGGCGGTCTCCACCAGCGGCCGGTGGTCGAATCGGCGGTGGCGCGCGTAGAGGTCCGCGCACTCCTCGAAGATCTCGACCACCAGCACCAGCGCACGGTCGCAGCGTCCTGCCTCCAGCAGCCGCGCCGACTGCTCGATCGCCCGCAGCGTCGCGGGCGCCCCTCCGATCAGGATGCCGTACGGCCCCGTGATGCCGAACTCGATCGCCACCTCGGCCGAGACCACCGCCGGCGCCGTATACGCGAAGTGCATCACGCCGCCCCGGCGCTCGATGAACGCGCGATTGGAGGCGCCATAGGCGGCCGCGGTCACGTACTGCAGCGCCGTCCGATCCCCCGCGATGGCGTCTCGGCCCGCCGTTCCATCTTCAAGCATCGCGTCCACTGCCGCAAGAGCGAGGAGGCATTCCCGGGTGGTCCGCCGGAATCGGTCGCCGGCCCGATTCGGGCGCGGGAGCGGCAGAATCCGCGCGGCCGGCCCGGCCTCGGCCGGCGATTGGCCGCTCAGCAGGCCCAGAGCCCGGATCGCGGGGGCCGCGGTCATGCCGCCTCGAGGACGAGCGCGCCGTTGCAGCCGCCGAATCCCATCGAGGTGGACAACATGAGGCGCGGGCGGCCGGGCCGGGCCTGGCCCGGCACGTAGTCCAGGTCGCACTCGGGATCCGGATCTTCCAGGTTCAGCGTCGGGGGAATGAGCGCCCGCTGCGCGGCGAGCAGGCACATGAAGGCCTCGAGCGCGGCGGCCGCGCCCATGGTGTGGCCGAGACCGGCCTTGATCGAGTTGACCGGCACCTGGTAGGCGCGCGCGCCGAGCGCGCGCTTGAGCGCCGCGGTCTCGATCCGGTCGTTGAGCGGGGTCGCGGTGCCGTGGGCGCTGACCAGATCGATGTCGCGGGCCGACACGCCCGCGTCGGCGAGCGCGGCGGTGATGGCCCGCTCGAGCCCGCGGCCCTGGGGCTCGGGCGCCGCGATGTGAAACCCGTCGCTGGCGCTGCCGTAGCCGAGCAGGGTCCCGAGCCGCGGCCCGCGGACGTCGCGCTCTCGCCGCAGGAGCGCGAGCGCGCCCGCCTCGCCCAGCAGCAATCCGGTGCGCCGGCGGTCGAACGGGCGCACCTCGTCGCGAGTCAGCGAGCGGAGCGCGTCGAAGCCGCGCAGCACGAAGCGGCAGAGCACGTCGTAGCCGCCCGCCACCACCGCGTCGGCCTCACCGCGACGCAGGAGATCGGCGCCCATCGCGAGCGCGGTGGCGCCGGAGGCGCACGCGGTCGAGACCGTGATCACCGGTCCCCGCGCCCCGAGCCAGCGGGCGAGACGGTCGCCCGGTCCGTCGTAGAGCGCGTCGCGCAGCCGCCGCGCGCTCTCGCCCGCGAGCGCCCGCTCGCCCTCTTCGACGCCGCCGAGCGCGGTGCCCACCACCACGCCCACGCGCGCGGGATCGAGCGGCAGCGGACGGAATCCGGTCTGCGTGCACAGGTCGTCGGCCGCCGCGACCAGGAGCCGGGTGGCCCGGCAGTCGGGCACCCCGCGCCAGTCCTTGATGCGGCCGACCTTCTTGACCTCGCCGCCGCGCTGCACGCGCAGGTCCGCCACCGCCACGCGCTCGATCTGCGAGATGCCGGAGGCCCCGGTGACGAGCGCCGACCAGAACGCTTCCAGATCCGCGCCGATCGGGGTGACCACTCCCGCGGCCACCACGGTCACGCGCTCAGGGGCGGCCATGAAACGGGCTCCAGGCGTCGAAGAAGTTGAACCACTGTGTGGGATGGGCGCGGATCACCCGCTCCAGCGTGGCCACCACGCTGCCCAGGGCGGCCTGCTCCTCGCCGGGCTTCACCCAGATCGCGGGGTCGATCTCGAGCCGGTAGCGCCCGCCCGGGACCATCGCGCAGAACGCGGGGATGACCGCGGCGCCGGCGGCCCGCGCGAGCACGAACGGGCCGAGCGGGAACGCGGCCGGCTCGCCGAAGAACGGAGCGAGCGCGTCCCCGCGCCCGCCGGTGGGACGATCGGCCTGCATCGCCACCAGCTCGCCACGCCGCAGCGCCGCGAGCAGCCCGAGGGTGGACGTGGCTTGGCGACGCGTCACGAAGCGCAGCTGCGGGCCGTCGAGGCGCAGGTACTGCTCGAGGGCCCGGTCCTGCTCGGCGGAGAGGACGACGTGGGCGGTGCGGCCGCCGCGGGTCGACAGCAGCCGGCCCGCGAACTCCCAGTTGCCGAGGTGCGCGGTCAGCAGCACCACCCCGCGTCCCACCGCGAGCGCGGCGTCGAGGTGGTGCTCGCCGTCGGCGCGCGCCACGTAGGCGCCCAGGTCGGCCCCGGGCCGACGGTTGAGCGTGAGCAGATCGGCGAAGAACGCCCCGAAGTTGGCGAAGGTTTGAGCGACCGCCGCCTCGATCCGATCGGGCGGCGCCCCCGCGAGCACGCGCGAGAGATTCGCGCGGACCGCGCGCCGCTCCGCCGGCACCGCGCGGGCGAGCAGCCGGCCCAGCCCTCGGGCCACCCGCAGGCGCGCGGGACGCGGCAGGGCGCGGGCCGCCGCGGCGGCGAGCCGGTAGTAGGCGATGCGGTTGAGACCGTGCGAATAGTAGTCGGGCGCCGCGGGCGCGCCGTCGGCGGATGCGTGCCCGGCGGGTCGGGACGTCGGGTCGGCCGGCTCGCGAGCGGCCATGGGCCTAGAGCAGCGCCCAGTAGTACATGCGAAAGGCGCGGATGGGGCCCACGTGGGTGTCGTAGAGGCGGCTCGCCTGGAACTCGCGCTCGGCGCGATCGAAGGTCACACGCCCGGGCTCGCGTGGATCGTTGGGATCGTAGACCGTGAAGAGCACATTCCCGCTCGGATCGAGCCGGTAGGCATACGCGACCACGGTGTGATTCAGCTCCCAGGTCGGGAAGTTCGTCACCAGCAGCTGCACCGGCCGCCCGTCCCCGACCTCGGTCAGCGCCTCCCGGGCGACCCGCTCCTGCTGCCAGCGCGGCATCGGGAACACCACGCGCCAGTTCGTCCAGTGCACGAGGGTCCAGAAGCGCCCGACCAGCCCCGCCTTCACCGCGGCCTCCTGATCGTGCGAGAACTCGTAGAGCGAGGCGTAGCCCGGGATCACGATCCGATCGTCGGGCGGCAGCGGATCGCGCCACGGGGCGTGCGCGACCACCCGCTTCACCCGCTCGGCGTACTCGTCGCCGGGGAGCCGCGGGGCCAGCGGATCGAAGCGGGCGAAGCGCTGGAACTGGATGACCCCGCGGGCCATCACGAAGCAGTAGTTGGCGTAGAGATCCGGCTTGCCCGGGTTGTTGGTGCGGCTCTCGTTGGGGAACGCGAAGGTATCCACCCCGAAGCGCAGGACGTCCGGCGGCGACGGGCGCCGCACGGCCACGTCGATGGGCGCAACCGACGCGCATCCGGACACCGCCACGGCCAGCAGAAGGAGTCGTGCCGACGGCCGCATCACGCGTGGTCGAGTGTATCGCACTTCAGCCCTGGATCGAATAGCCTCCGTCCACCGGAATGGCGGTGCCGGTCACGAAATCCGAGGCGGGACCGCCGAGGAACACCGCGACGCCGGACAGATCGTCGGGCACGCCCCAGCGGTCCGCGGGCGTGCGGGCCAGCACCCGGTCGTGCAGGCCCGCCACCTCGCGCCGCGCGTTGGTGGTGAGCTCCGTGTCGATCCACCCGGGCAGCACCGCGTTCACCTGGATGTTGTCGCGGGCCCATCCGCTCGCCATCGCCTTCGTGAGCTGCACGATGCCGCCCTTCGACGCCGCGTAGGCGGGGGCGAAGGAGGCGCCGAAGATCGACATCATCGAGCCGATGTTGATGATCTTGCCGCCCCCGTTCTTCTTCATGATCGGATAGGCGGCGCGGCTCGCGAGGAACGCGCTGGTGAGATTGGTGTCGATCACCCGGCGCCACTCCGCGAGCGTCAGCTCGTGCACCGGCTTCCGGATGTTCATGCCCGCGTTGTTCACCAGGATGTCGAGGCGCCCGAAGCGGTCCACAGTTTCCTGCACGAGCGCGTTGACCGCGGCTTCGTCGGCGACGTCGGCTTCGATCGCCACCGCGGCAGCCCCGAGCCCGCCCAGCTCGTCGACCGCACGCCGGCTCTTGTCGGCGTTGCGGCCCGACACCACGATGGCGGCCCCGGCCCGGGCGAGCCCGCGCGCCATGCCGAGGCCGATGCCTCCGTTGCCCCCCGTCACCACCGCCACCCGCCCCTTCAGCTCCCGGTCTGCCACGCGCGCGTCCTCCCGGTTCGTCCCCGCGCCCGGGGCGCGTGGCCGTCGATGAATGGTGGCAGAAGTCTACTCGCTCCGTCCGGGAGGGAAAAGCCCGGAGCGGAGGAGCGGCCGGCCGCGCGCGAGGACCCTCGCTAGCGCCGCGCGTGCAGGAACTCGCGCCAGGTCACGCGATGCTCCCGGAAGAAGAAGCCGAGCATGACGATGGCCGCGAGGAGATTGCCGCCGAGGATGGTCCACCACGGGATGGCCTCGAGGAGCCACTCGGCGAGGATCGTGAGCAGGGCGGCGAAGAACACCTCGAAGCAGCAGAAGAGCATCACCAGGCCGAAGAGGAGCCGTGGATCGCGATCGGCGAGGGTGAGCAGGCCGGCCGCCGCGATGCCGAAGGCCACGAAGGCGGCGCCGTGCACGACGGTGTACTGCAGCACCAGGGGCAGCGTGATCTGCACCGCGCTCGGCTCGCGCAGGCCCTGGAAGAGCGCGGCGCCGAGCAGCGCGGGGGTGCGCAGCGGCACGCCCGCCGCGGTGTCGTACACGAGGAACCAGACCGCCACGGCGGCGGCGCCCAGCAGGCCGGCCCAGATCCCTTCGCGCACCGTGCGGCTCCAGAGCGGGCTCAGCAGCGCCCGCCCGAGCGCGCGGTGGCCGAGCACCAGATAGGCGAGCATGCCGAAGGCGGCCAGCGCGTTGCCCACCAGGATGGCCCACCACGCCAGCTCGTTGAGCACCGGGTGGGCGAGCCACGTCACCACTGCGAGGAAGAAGATCTCGAAGCACATGAGGGCGATGAACAACGTCAGGAACCGGCTCGGCTCGCGCTGCACCGTGACGATGAGGTAGGCGATCAGCACGCCGATCATCGCGAAGACCACCCCGTGCAGCACGGTGTACGGCAGGACGAGATGCGCGGCGGTGGGCACCGCGGAGGGGTCCTTCACTCCCTCGAAGGTGGCCGCGCCCAGCAGGGACGGGGTGCGGAACGGCCGGCCACGGGCCGCGTCGTAGATGAGGAACCAGACGGCGACCAGGGCGGCCCCGATGAGGCCGGCGATGACGCCTTCACGGAAGTAGCGGGAGTTGGAGGCCATGGTGACCCTCCCTTCCAATCAACCCAATCCGGTCAGACGGCGTAAGGTCAGGGGTACCACCAACGGGTGGTCAGGGCAAGATTCGCGCGGGCGACCGGACCGCGGCTCAGGCCGAGGCGATCGCGCTCAGGACCGCCGGGCCGAACAGCTCGACGCGCCAGTCCCGCACCCCCTCGATCTGCCGCAGCGCGGTAAGGTCGCCCGGCGGCGACGCGGCCAGGCGGTCGATCAGCCGCTGCGGGAAGAGCACGCCGGGGTCCAGGCCGATCTCCTTCGACGCCCGCGTCCGCCACGCCCGCAGGGCCTCGGCGCGGCGCCGCACGGCAGCGGGCACGTGCGGGCGCGGCGCGGGCCGGTAGGCCGGCAGATCGGCCTCGGGCAAGGCCAGGCCGCGGGCCACCGCCTCCAGGATGGCGGGGCCGGCGCGCCGCACCACCGGCGGAGTGCAGCCCGGCACCGACAGGATCGCCTCGGCGTCGGCGGGCAGCCGCGTGGCCAGGCCGACCAGGCTCTCGTTGCCGATGATCATGAACGGCGGGCGATCGAGCCGCAGCGCGAGTGCCTCGCGGGCCGCGAACAGCTCGCGCAGCACGGCGAGCCCGCGCGGGGTGAGCTCGCGCGCGCCCTTCAGCTTCATGTAGGCGTCGGGATCCGGTGCCTTCTCGGGGACGATGAGGGCGGCCAGCCCGGCGCACTCCTGCTCGACCCACCGCTCGCGCCCCAGCGTCCGCAGGGCTTCCAGCAGCCTCTCGCGCAGCGGGATCAGGTGCAGCACGTCGTCGAGGGCGTAGGCCTCCTGCTCCGCGGTCAGCGGGCGGCGCGACCAGTCGTCCTTCTGACGCGACTTCACCGGGGTGATGCCGAGGAACTGGGTGAGCAGCCCTTCGAGCCCGAGGGCCGGGGCGCCCAGGAAGCGCGCGGCCACCGCAGTGTCGAAGAGCGACGAGACGGTCGCCCCGTACAGCCGCTTGAGATACGCGAGGTCGTTGTCGGCGGCGTGCAGGATCTTGAGCGTGCCCGGGTCGGCCAGGACCGGGCCGAGCGGCGAGAGGTCACGCAGGGCGAGCGGATCGACGAGGTGGGCCTGGCCCCGCGCGTCGGCCAGCTGCACCAGGCAGAGCTTGCCGGGATAGTGGTGCAGGCTGTCGGCCTCGGTGTCGATGGCTAGGGCAGGCGTGCCCTCGAGCTCGGAGGCCAGGGCACGCAGGTCGTCGGGGGTCCGGATCCACCGGGGGAGCGGCATGGCGCGCCCGGTTATACTACACCGTCGGCGACACCACGTTTCCCGGGAGGACGGCATGCAGATCGCGGGCTCGACCACGGTGATCACGGGCGGAGCCTCGGGCCTCGGGCGCGCGACCGCGGAGCGCCTCCACGCGGGCGGCGGCCACGTGGTCCTGCTCGATCTGCCGCGATCGCCCGGCAAGGAGGTGGCCGGCGGCCTCGGCGACCGCGCGCTCTTCGTGCCCGCGGACGTCACGAGCCCGGACGAGGTGACCGCCGCCCTGGAGGGAGCCGTCGCGCGGTTCGGCGCCGTGCACGTCCTCGTGAACTGCGCGGGCATCGGCACCGCGGACAAGACCTTCGGCAAGCGCGGGCCGGCCGACCTGGCCGGGTTCGCGCGCACCATCCAGATCAACCTGATCGGCACGTTCAATTGCATCCGTCTCGCGGCGGCCCAGATGGCCAAGAACGCGCCGAACGGCGAGGGCGAGCGCGGCGTCGTCATCAACACCGCGTCGGTGGCCGCCTTCGACGGCCAGATCGGTCAGGCCGCCTACTCGGCGTCCAAGGGCGGCGTGGTCGGCATGACGCTGCCGATCGCGCGCGATCTCGCCGAGCTGGGCATCCGCGTCTGCACGATCGCTCCTGGCATCTTCGAGACGCCGATGCTCGCCGGGCTGCCCGAGCCGGCGCGACTCTCGCTCGGCAAGCAGGTGCCCTTCCCGCCCCGCCTCGGCCGTCCGGCCGAGTACGGAGCCCTGGCCGCCCACATCATCGAGAACTCGATGCTGAACGGCGAGACCATCCGGCTCGACGGGGCCATCCGGTTACCTTGGGAAGCGCGGCCGCGACCGCAGTCGTGATCGCGTTCAATCCAGCTTCCTCCAGGTGCAGGTAAGGACCCGCCGGAGAAGCACACTTCGACGACATCGTGAGGATCAGCTTAGCAATACATTCCGGGCGTGCTTCTCGTACCCGAGAGCGTACCGGGAAGCCGCAATCGCATGTCGGTGAGCCTGTGCCGCCTTCGAGGAAACCGCCTCCTTCAGACGGATGGCAAGTGCACGACCCAGGTCCGCAGCGCTTGTTTATTGCACTCGACGGCCGGCTCGCCGCATGCGCGCAACGTTCCGTCCTACAAACCGCCGCCGCCCAGTAGCGACCGTCCCGCGTGTTCTGAGCGTGCGAGGTTGACTACGAGAGCGCCGAGCACTACGAGCACCGCGATGACCATAATCTCGAGTGCAACGGCGAGCCGGCGAAGCTTAGCGTCATTGATCGTGTAGTTCTTCGCCGTGTGCGCCGCAAGTTGGGTGTGAATCTCGTCGAGAGATAAGTTACTCTGGTCGATCCACAGGGACTGGAGCTCGTCCGTCTTATTCTTGAACAGCCACGTTCTTGGCCACAAGATGTAGCCGAGAAGAAGCGCGTTGAGGGTGAAGGCACCGGCGGCTAGCCATGCCCAGACATTCAGTCCTTCGGGCGCCTTGAACACCTCCGCTCCAAGAAAACCGCCTGAGATGCTCGCGGCAGTGAAGATGTTGGCGGCCCGCTTCCGGACCTCGTCAAGCCTGACCTGCTGCCGGTCGATGGCGTGGACGGCGTCGTCGTAAACGAGTTTTCGGCGAGGGTCCCCGTCTCGGGAGGGATCGCCCGGGAGCATTCATCTCCGCTCCCGATGGCGCCTCATGATGAACTCGACAAGTACATCAAGCTCACTAGCCAGCGTGAGCGGGTCGGTTGTGTACGCGTGCAACCGCCAGTCCCAGATATTATTCGTGGCCGGTCCGTATCTGATAGCCGCCCATGGTTCACCCCATCTGTCTATGTCGACCTTCCGAGCCGCCCAGACCCGGGCGATCTGGCGTGCGGCGTCAAGGGTAGGCGAAGCATTCTCCACGTCATCAGCGTCGATAATAATCATGGGCCCAGTCTCGTGGAGCACCATGTCCCCCGGGTTCGGCATCATCGGAGCCCTCGGGTGAATCGGGTCGTCGAGCCGCAGATTTGCTGAGCCACCGATCGACCGATGTATGTGATCGTCGACCTCATCTCCGTAGTGATGGTCGGCAGGTGTGCGGTCGTTGCGACCGAAGATGATGCTCAAGGCGTTGCTCATCGGAGTCACCCCTCTCCTTGCTCGACTTGCGTGTGCAAAGTATGAATAGTTCTTTAAAGGGTATACGCCGCCCGCCGTCTCGTCGCAGCCGCCCGCATCGCCTACGACTTCCGGACTAATTTAGCCCTCTGGGGGGAAGGCAGCAGCACCTACGAATCTGTTGATCTGAGGATGCTCCCTCCACATCAAGCCTTCTGTCACAGTGCGGGACGGCTCGGGTGCGCTTGGCTGGGAAAGTCTTCGAGATTCCGCCACGCTCAGGGATGCTTCCCCGCCTTGAGCAGGCTCTGCAGCTCCTCGGCGGCCCAGCATTTGAGCGCGGACACCAGGGTGCGGTGCAGCGAGCCAGTGACGTACACGATCGTCTTGAGGTTGTCGGGGTCGTCGGTCTCGATCTGGAGCTCGCAGCACTTCGGTCCCGAACAGGTCGGAGTGAAGCGGATCAGGATCGGCAAGCACGAACCGGGTCGCACGGTCGCCGGGAACGGGTTGCTGACGATCTTGAAGGTCGCGCAGCATTGATCGCGGTCGTCCTTGTGGTGGTGGCCATGCCCGTGCTGCCCGTGATCGCCCTGGTCGTGGTGCGGCGGCTCGTGGCGGTGGTGGTGATCACAACCGCATCCACATACACACTCGCAGCCGCATCCGCAGCAGTCGCAGTCGTGGCAGCCGGGCTTCCACGGATCCGGCAGGAATGCGACCTTCAGCACGTGCAGGTCGCACTTGCCGACGTTGCAGATCGAGATGGTGCGCTCGGCGCGCCGGCCGAAATCGACCGGGCCGAAGTGCCCGGTGCCCGTAACCGTGAGCTTGCCGCTCGGCGTGAAACCCGAGACGAGGAGCGTCCGTGGCCCGCCCGGGTCGTCGCTGACGACGGTGAGCGTGGCCGACTTCGGTCCGAAGCTGGTCGGCTGGAAGCGGACCTGGACGTCGACGGAGTCTCCAGCCGCGACGACGAGCGGGTACACGTTGACCCCGGGTGGAATGAACTCCGGCGAGGACGAGGTGATGCTGGTCACGGTCAGCGCGCAGCCGCCGCTGTTGCTCAGCGTCAGCTCCTCATCCCTGAACGAGCCGACGCAAACCTCTCCGAACTCGCCGGCGTTCGCGATCGAAAGGGCGAGCCGCGGGGCGGGCGTGTTGCCGGTGACGCGGACGGTCTCCGGGCTGTTCGGGTCGTTGCTCGTGATCGTCAGCGTTGCCGACGCGGGGCCGAGGTGATTGGGCTGGAACCGGATCGGTAGCTCGACAGAGTCGCCCGCCGCCACGACGAGCGGGAAGAAGGAGACGCGGGGTGGGATGAAATCGGTCGAGGACGACGTCAGGCTGGTCACCCGCAGTGGACAGGGCCCGCGATTGTTGAGGACGAGCCCGCGATCCACGAACGAGCCGAGGCAGACGTCGCCGAAGCGTCCGCCGTCAGGGATGGCCACCTCGAGGGACGCGCGGCCGCCGGTTCCCGTAGCGGCGAGATCGACGATGGGCGCGCCCGGATCGTTGCTGATGATGCGGATCGTCGCGGTCTCGGGCGTCCCCGGAGTCGTCGGTGTGAACTGGACGGTGAAATCGATCTCCTCTCCGGCAGCTAGGACGACCGGCGTCCCGGGCGACGGCAGCACGCTTACCCCCGATGACCCCATGAGACGCTGGACGCTCGTGATCACGAGCTCCTTGGTGCCGACGTTGAAGATCTGAAGGGTGAGGTACTCCGGTCCGTCGCAGACGGTGCCGAAGCTGAGGCCGTTCTCGAGGTTGACGGCGATCGACGGCCAGTCCGGCCGGCGGAACTCGAAGACGCCGCGCCCGTACGTGGCGGCGCGCAGGATCCCGCCCTGGCGCGACAGCACCAGATCCGTCACCGGCGCGCGCGGGAGATGGATGTCGTCGAGGACCGTCCAGGTCGCGCCGTCGTCGACGGAGCGCAGCACGCCGAGATCGGTTCCGACGTAGATGCTCGTCGGCGTGTCGGTGCCGTCGAGGGCCAGCCCGCCGAACGGGACGTCGAGGACCGGAGAGATATCCTGCCAGGCCGTGCCGGCGACGGTCGTGCGGAAGACGTGCCCGGTCTGCCCGGGCCCCCCATTGAACCCGCCGAGCACTGCGTAGATCACGGAAGGGTCGTTGGGGTCGAACTCGACGCGCTGGACGCTGCGGTTCGGAAGGTTCCGCGTGATGTTTGTGAAGGTCACGCCGGTGGGTGGCCCCACCGTGGTCGCGAGCGCGTTCGTGGTCAGGAACACCTGGGTGCCGGAGGCGACTACGACGTTGTTGCCGTTGGAAAGCGCGACCGCCGGGTTGCCGGGAACGACACCGATGTTGCGCCAGGTGCCGCCGCCATTCTGGCTCTGCCACAGGTTCTGGTTGCCGCTCGCGTAAACGATGCCCGCCGCGCTCGGGTCGCAGGCGATCGATGCCAGGTAGCAGCCCTGATCGGTCGCAGTGCCCCACGGCGTGATGTCCTGAGCCGATGGAACGGTTGGAGGGAAGTCCGTCCCGTCCGCGGTGGAAACGAACACCCGGGTGCACGGATTCGGCCAGAATCCGCTCGTCCCGTACAGGCGGCCGGCCGTCACCCCGTCGTACGCCGCGTCCCAGCCATCGCCGCCCTGCGAAGTTTGCCAGCCGGGGCTCGCCACTCCGGACGTTGTCTGCAGTCCGTTATCCTGCAGGGCGCCGACCGTGACGCTGGCGGTGGCATCGGGTCGCACCGTGATGTTGTAGAACAGGCCGGTCTGAAGACCGCCGCCATTGCGCGACGTCCAGGTCGCTCCGTTGTCGGTCGAACGATAGATGCCGCCGTCGTTGCCGCAGTAGACCACCGACGGGGTGGGGCTCGGTTGCGGGAAGAACGCCCAGGCGTGCGTGTCCGCGTGCAGGCCGGTGAGCCCGGTGAAGTTGGCGCCGGAGTCGTTGGAACGGCCCTGGCCGACACAGCCGACGTAGACGGTGTCATTGGCCCCGTTTCCGGGCGACGCGGGGTCTACCGCGATGTGGAAGCTGTAGCCACCTTGCGTGTTGGTCGGCATACCCGCCGCGCCGCGCTGCGCCCAGTTCGCTCCCTGATCGGTGCTGAGGAACAGTCCGACCGGATCAGGTGCCCCGCCCTGTCCGGACAGCGCGACGTAGATAACCTGGATGCCGGCGGCGTTCGGCGGCGACGTGGGCGGCGCCAGGTCGACGACGACCTTGCTGAACGCTGCGCCGGGCGCGCCGCCGAGTGCCGCCACCACCTGCGGCGTGGCCGGACCGAGGATCTGCAGCCAGTTCTGTCCACCGTCGGTGGATTGGAAGAGCCCGCGATTGGTGATACCCGCGTAGAGGATCCGGGCGCTGGCCGGGGAGCTGCGGTCGAGAACGAGCGAGCGCGCGTCGCCGTTGCTGCCGACGCCCAGCGTCCAGTTCTGCCCGCTGTCGGTGGATCGAAAGACGCCGCTCGACGAGCTCAGGTAGAGCGTCTGCGAGTTCGCCGGATCGACGATGATGACGTTGATGTTCTGGTTGACGAACTGGGTCGCGTTGCCGACGTTGCCGGCCGGATAGCCGGAGCCGAGCCGGATGCTGCTGGCGCCGCCGTCGGTCGACTTATAGAGTCCCGCTTGGGCCTGCGGAGTGACCCGGCTGCTCGTCCCCACATAGATGATGCTCGTGTCGTTGGGGTCGATCGCGATGCCGGCCGGCTCGCCGATGCCGAGCGCGATCTGCCGGTCGAAGATGGGCGTCCAGGCTGCGCCTCCGTCGAGCGTGCGCCACACGCCGCCGCCGGCCGTGCCCTGGTAGATGATGTTGCCATTGTTGGGGTTGATCGCGATGGCCGAGGTCAGGCCATTGTCCTGCCGGCCGCCCTGGGTGATCGGGCTCGGTCCGATAGCCGTCCAGACCGTTCCCGTGAGAGTTATGGCCGTCTCTCCTTGTCGGCGCCGCCATCCTGCGCGCCGCCTTCTTCCTCGGGCGGGTTCTTCGAGTTCTCGGGTTTGATTTCGGAGGCGGGCGTGCTGACCGCCCCCGGCAACTTATGCCACTGCTCGAGCGCACGGGCGTAGGCGTCGGAAGTTGCCGTGGCGCCGCCACCGAGGCGACGCTCGACGTACTCGCGATGGATCTTGACTGGGTCTGCGTCCGGGTTGCCCGGCGGTGATGGCTTTTGCTTGCCGTCGTCCTCGCGAGGCTTCTCGTCGCCCTTCCGGGACTCCTCGTCGCCCTTCCTTACTCTCGGCATGGGGTCCTCCAATCTACCCGGCGACCGCGACCGCTTTCGTCTCAGCTAACGCGCGGGTCCGTCGCCCTCTCAGGACCGCAAGCGCCATGCCCGGCGGCGCCAGAACGCGGCCAGCACGGCAGTCAGGCTGGCGGCGACGAAGACCTGAGCGGCATCGATCACCAGATAGACCCAACTGACGGCCAGCTCTCCGCTCACGAAACTGGCGACCGCCCCGAAGACGAGGCTGGACGCGGCGACTATCAGAATGCGCAGCCGGGTGGACGTGATGTGATGAATTGCCAAGCCGACGACGACGCCAGCGAGCACCGGGAAGACCTCATCCATGTCCATACCTCCCTGGTGTGGTCGCGAAGAAACCTTGTGAGAAATGGCTACGCCCTGGGCGAGGTCTTGTCAAGACCGTAGCTCTGGTCAACCCCGTTGGTCGCGGGCTCGAGACGCCGACGCACCGGACGCGATCCCGGCGCCGACGCCGAGCGCGACGGCGGCCTGCGCGGCCGGGCTCCTATTGTCCTTAATGAGCAGGAAGCACAACTACAGATGGTGCCGACTGCGTCGGGCGGCTGCTCTGGGCCTGCGCCGCCCGCCGCCGGCGCCGCGGCGCGCCAAGCCGATCCGGGCGGTACTCGCCAGTTGACAGCGGAAGGGACGCACCCCAGGAAAGCGCTCGGTGTCTGGGGAGTAGCTCTGAAGCTGACGTGTCCTCGCGCCAATTTCAGTTGGACTGATCTCAAGTCGGTCATCTTTGAGCCAGATCCGGACTCTGTAGCTTCAACGCGCGGGATTGAACTTGCGAATAACCTTGAATTCTTGACTTACTCGTCCACGCCAACATCGCTGATGGTGCTGCGCGAGCGCTTCGCCAAAACTGGTTTCCGGGAACTCCAGGGCAAGCTCGACGTTCGAATGCTCGACCGCCTGGAGCGCGCGGGCCAGAGCCTTCACCAGGGCTGGCTCGCGGTGGCGGGCCTCAGCCTGGTCCTGGGGTCATGTGGGTGGAGCTGACCTCGCCCAGGGCAGCAGCCTTCTCGCTCAGGGTGAGCGTGGGCCCCGTGACGAGCACGTCGTACAGCAGAGCGGCGAGGGTGTTGCGTTGGGTTTGGGTCGTCATGATACTTGGCTCTCCTGCCCCTCAATTGGCGCTATGATGCGGGAACCAAAGTATCCGATCGGCGGGGCCATCCGCATGCAGCCACGCTGATCACAGGAGCGACCATGCACCCCACGATCTTCTTCGATCCCGTCTTCACGGTCAGCGTGATGGCGGGCTGGATCCTCACCATTGCCGGCGCGGTCCTCCTGCTCCTGGGCGCCGTGTGGTTCTCGCTGGCCGGCGAGTGGCGTCAGGGGGCCGCGCGGCCGCCCTCCTCGTTCCGCGCCCTCATCGGCCTCGGATTCGTCTTCTGGCTGGGCGGGCTGCTGTGGCAGTTCATCGGCTACTTCACGACCGGCTCGGTTACCTGGTGAGGCAGTCGCGCACCTTCGCCAGCATCTCGTCGGGGCTGAAGGGCTTCTCCAGCCAGCCGTTCCAGCCTTTCTCACCCCCGGCGCGGCGGTCGACGCTCTCCGGATAGCCCGACATGCAGAGCACGCGCAGCGCGGGCCGGCGCGCTCGCAGCCGGCGGGCCAGCTCGGGGCCGGTCATGCCGGGCATCAGCACGTCGGTGACCAGCAGGTCGATCGCGACGGTGTGCGCCTCGCCGATCTCGAGCGCGCGCGCGGCGCTCGGCGCCTCCAGGACCGCGTAGCCGCCCATCTCGAGGACGTCGCGGACGAACGCGCGCACCTCGTCTTCGTCTTCCACGATCAGGACGGTGGCGGGCGACGCGGGATCAGCCACGGGGGGCCGGGGCGCGAGGGCGGGATCGAGCTACGTCGGGTCAGCCGTCGACCGTGAGGATCCCGCGCCCCACCGCGTAGCGCACGAGATCGCTCTGTCCGCGCAGCCCGAGCTTGCGCATGAAATTCGCGCGGTGGACCTCCACCGTGCGCGGGCTGATGTTGAGGCGGGCGCCGATCTGCCCGCTGGTCTGCCCTTCCGCGGCCAGGTGGAGCACCTCGCGCTCGCGCTGGGTGAGCGTGCGGTAGAGATCGAGACCGGTGGGCACCGCGCGCTTCGAGTACGCTTCCACCATCTCCTCGGACAGCGGCGGGCTCAGGTGCCGGGCGCCCTCCGCGACGGCCCGGATCGCCCGGACCAGCTCGGCCGCGCTCGAGCCCTTCAGCACGTAGCCGGCGGCCCCGCTCTGCATCGCCTCCACCACGTAGGCGGGATTGGCGTGCATGGACAGCACCAGGGCCCGCGTGTGCGGGGAGACGCGCAGGACCCGGCGCACGATGTCGGGGGCATTGAGCCCGGGCATCACGAAGTCGAGCACGAGCACGTCCGGCTTCACGCGCTCCACCAGGTCCGCAACCTCGAGGCCGCTCGCCGACTCGCCGACCACCGTGAAGTCGGGCTCGGCGGTGAGCAGGGCCCGCAGCCCCTGCCGCACCACGTGGTGGTCCTCGGCCAGCACGATGCTGATCGTCTTCACTCGGCGCTCCGTCGCAGCGAGCCGTGCAGCGGCACCTCCGCGGTGAGCCGCACCCCGCGGCCGGGCCGGGTCTCGACGGTGAGATGTCCGTTCAGCAGCGCGGCGCGCTCGCGGAGGCCGGCGAGCCCGCCGGTTCGCCCCGCGCTCACCGTCTCCGGATCGAAGCCGGCGCCGTGGTCCTCCACCTGCACGCCCAGCACGTCGTCGGTGGCCCACAGACGCACCGTCACCTCTTCCACGCGGCCGTGGCGGGCGACGTTGGTCAGAGCCTCCTGCACGATGCGGTACACCGCGGTCTCGGTCTCGGCGGCGAAGCGCCGGTCGAGGCCGCTGTGCTCGAGGTGCACCCGCATCTTGGTCTGGCTCGTGTAGCGCTCGACGTGACCGAGCAGGGCTGGCAGCAGCCCCAGGTCGTCCAGGATGCTCGGCCGGAGGTCGAGCGACAGCGCGCGGATGCGGTCGAGCAGCTCGGCCACCAGGCTCTGGGCCAGGGCCAGGCGCTCGGCCACCACCGGCGACGGCGGCTCCGGCACCTCGAGGGTGAGCCGGAGGCCGGTCAGGAGCTGGCCGATCTCGTCGTGGAGCTCGCGGGCCAGGTGACGGCGCTCCGCCTCCTGCACCTCCATCAGGCGGCCCGAGAGACCCTGGAGCCGGCTGAAGAGGGTGGCGTTCTGGATCGCGATCGCCGCGTGGTCGGCGAGGCGGATCAGGACCGCCTCGTCGCGCTCGGTGAAGACGCGCGCGGAGCGGTTCGACACGTAGAGCAGCCCCTCGACCTGGCCGGTGATCCAGATCGGCACGACCAGGGTGGCGATCACGCCTTCCCGCTCCACCGCGTCGGAGTACGCGTCGCGCACGCGGGGATCCCCGAGCCGGTCCGAGGTCTGGAACGGACGGCCGGTGGCCCACGCGATCCCGCCCGCGCCCCGGCCGCGCTGGATGCGCGGATGCTCGGCCCCCCCGCTCGTGAAGCCGACCCCGAAGCGCGCGAACATGGTGTCGGACTCGGGATCGCGCAGCAGGATGTGGGCGAGGTCGCTGCCGCACAGCTCGCGGGCCGCCGCGGCCACGTGGCGCAGGACGGATTCGAGATCGAGGGTCGCGCTGATGGTGCGCACCAGCCCGGCGAGCGTGTCGGACTCGGCTCGTCTCCGCTCCGCGTCGGTGTAGAGGCGCGCGTTCTCCAGCGCCACCGCGGCCTGATCGGCGAAGGCCTGGGCGAGCCGGGCGTCCTCGGCGGTGAAGGCCCGGCCGTCTCCGTCGAAGAGGGCGAGCGCTCCGATCACCTGCGCCTTCACGGTGAGCGGGACCGCGAGCACCGCGCGGATCGGGGAGCCCTCGAGGACCGCGCGGGCCTCGGGCGCGAGGGTCAACCGCGGGTCACTCAGCACATCGCGCGACACCACCGCGCGCCGCTCGGCCACCGCGAGGCCGACCGCGCCGGTGCCGGCGGGGTGACGAAGCGGGCGATCGAGACGCGGCCACTGGCCGGAGCGCGCCGTCTCCTCGAGCGCCCCGGTGGCAGGCGCCACCCGGTAGACGAAGGCCGACATCACGCCCAGCAGCTCGCGCACCGAATCCACCACCCGCTGCGCCACCACCACCGGGTGCAGCGACTGGGCCAGGGTCTGGCTCACTCGCCCCAGGGCCACGGTCTCCCGCCGCCGCGCCTCCGCCTCCTGCAGCAGGCGCGCGTTCTCGAGGGCGACCGCGGCCTGGTCCGCGAAGGTCTCAGCCAGCCGCAGATCCTCGTCGGGGTAGACGCGTCCCAGCACGTCGCACACCGAGAAGCCGCCCACCACCTGCCCCTTCACCACCAGCGGCAGCGACAGCGTCGCCGGGCAGCGGGCCTGCGCCACGCGCATCACCGGCGTCGAGTCCACACGCGGATCGGCGAGGGCGTCCGGCGTGATCACCGGCTGGCGCCGGGTGACCGCCAGCCCGACCACCCCGCGCCCCGACGGAAGCACGGTGCCGGGGGCGAGAAACCGCACCAACTCGCCGGCGCGTCCGATCACCTCGAGATCGCCCGATCCCGGCACCAGCCGGAACAGGGCCGCGCCCCGCACCCGCATGGCCCGGAGCATGACGTCGGCGATGCGCTGGCCGAGGGCAGCCACGTCGAACGTCTCGGAGAGGAAGCGCCATACCTCGGCGAGCGCCTCCGCGGTGAGCCGGCGCGCCTCGCTCTCTGCGAAGAGCCGCGCGTTGCCGATGGCCACCGCGGCGTGGCTGGCGAGCAGATCGACGATCTCGCGCTCCTCCTCGGTCGGCTCGGCCGCGTCGGCGAGGGCCACGCTCAGCACGCCCATCAGGTCGTCGCCCGCGCTGATCGGCACCCCGTAGTAGACCTTCAGCCCGTGGTCCTCGCGCCACATCGCGGAGAAGAGGCGCGGGTCGCCGATGGCATCGGCCAGCAGCATGGGCTGGTTGCTCTGGGCTACCGCGTGCGTCATGCCGTGGCCGAAGGGAATCACGTCAGCGAGCCCGTGGTGATCGTCGCCCCCCATGGCGGCGAGCCGGTAGCCCCCCTGCTCCGCGTCCACCAGGCGCACCGCGCAGAACACGCCCGGACGCAGCGACGTGACGGCCTCGACCACCTGATGGAGCACCCGATCGAGATCGAGGGTGCTGGCGACGGAGCGGGCGAGGCTCGCCACCTGACGGAGGCGGGCGAGCGAGACATCCGGCATGACGCGGAAACCCCCTTACCGAGCCGAGGCGGCGGGGCTCAGGCCTGCGACGTTAGCGACCGGATGCGACGGTGTCAAGGCGGGGGAACCGGTCGAGACGCAGGTCGGAGAGGTCGTCGGCGCACCGGCCGTCCAGCAGCAGCGAGGCCACCACCTCGCCGACCGCGGGCGAGTGCTGGAAACCGTGGCCGCAGAACCCGACGGCCAGGAACAGGCCCTCGACGCCGGGGGCCCAGTCGAGGATCGCGCGGCCGTCCGGGGTGAGCGGACGCAGACCGGCCCACGCGTGGCGCACCTGGGCGCCCTCGAGGGCGGGAATGCGGCGCACCGCCTTCTCCACCGCCGTCTCGAGCACGCTCCAGTCCACCTGCGCTTCGTAGGCGGTCGCGCTGCCGATGTCGCCGGGGCTCATCAGCACCGCGCCCTGCTCGCTCCGGCAGTAGAAGCCGCTGCCGCAGTCGGTGACCAGGGGCAACGGATGGCGAACGCCGTCGAACGCGTCGGTGACGAAGATGTGGCGGCGCCGCGGATCCACCGGCAGGTCGAGGCCGGCCATGCGCCCGACCAGCGGAGCCCAGGGCCCGGCCGCGTTGACAACCAGAGGCGTGGCGATCGCGCCGGTCGGCGTCTCCACCCCGACCACGCGTCCGCCCTCGAGGCGGATGCCGGTGACCGGCGTCTCCTCCACGATGCGCACCCCGAGGGCGCGCGCCCGGGCCGCGTAGGCCTGCACCACGTCGTTGGGCGAGGCGTAGCCGTCGGTCGGCCCCCACACCGCGGCGAGCGCGTCGTCCACGTTGAGCGAGGGCACGAGAGCGCGGGCGTCGTCCGGCGCGATCACCCGCACGTCGGCGCCCAGGCTCCGCTGGAGCGCGACGCTGGCGCGGAACCGGGCGAGGGTCGGCTCGTCGGTGACCACGAAGAGGTAACCCTCCTGGTGGAAATCGCACGGCACCCCCATCTCGTCCTCGAAGCGCTTGAAGAACGCGATGCCGCGCTGGGAGAACTCGATCTCGACGCGGGTGGAGAATTGCACGCGGATGCCGCCGGCCGCCTTGCTGGTGGAGCCCGCGCCCACCGTGTCGCGCTCGAGCACGACCACGTCGCGCGCGCCGCGCCGGCCGAGCTGGTAGGCGATGCTGGCGCCGATGGCGCCGGCCCCGATGACCACGACGCCGGCGGTGCGCGGGAGCGAATCGCTCACGTCGGGATCAGTAGAGGGTCCGGCGCAGGCCCTCCTGCTGCGCGCGCTCGTAGTCCTCGACGCAGGCGTGGCCGGCCGGCTTGGCCTCGATCTGGTCCCACAGCATGCGCGCCATCGAGGGCAGCGCGCTCACGTCCGGCCAGCGCTCCCGCTCCCACAGGCCGGAGCGCTTGAAGGCCTTCGCGCAGTGGAGGAAGCACTCCTCGACTTCCACTCCGATCGCCACCTTCGGCCGCTTGCCCTGCACCGCGAGCCGATCCAGGATCTCCCCGTCGCGCACGATGCAGGCGCGTCCATTGACCCGAAGCGTGTCCTCGCGGCCCGGGATCAGGAAGATCATCCCCACGTGAGGGTTCTCCACGATGTTGGTGAAGCCGTCGATGCGGTTGTTGCCCGGCCGGTCCGGGATCACCAGGTGATGGTCGTCGAGCACCTGCACGAAGCCGGGAGCGTCACCCTTGGGCGACACGTCGCAGCGTCCCGCCGCGCCCGACGTCGCGAGGAGCACGAACGGCGCCCTCGCGATGAAGGCGCGGCAGTGCTGGTCGAGGCTCGCCCGCTCCTTCAGCCGGGCCCGCTCCATGGGCGCCCCGAAGATGGCGCGCAGCTCCTCGCGACTCGTCACCGTGTCCTTGAACATGTCCGTTCTCCCGGCGCAATCCGGCTCATCCGCGGGTCAGCGGCTTGTAGCGGATGCGATGCGGCGTGTCGGCGGCCGCGCCCAGGCGCTTGCGGCGATCGGCCTCGTAGTCCTCGTAGTTGCCCTCGAACCACACCACGCGGCTGTCGCCCTCGAAGGCGAGCATGTGGGTGGCCACCCGGTTCAGGAACCAGCGGTCGTGGCTGATCACCACCGCGCAGCCCGCGAACGACAGCAACGCGTCCTCGAGCGCGCGCAGCGTATCGACGTCCAGATCGTTGGTGGGCTCGTCGAGCAGCAGCAGGTTGCCGCCGCTCTTGAGCATGGTGGCGAGGTGCACGCGGTTGCGCTCGCCGCCCGAGAGATCGCCCACCCGCTTCTGCTGGTCGGCGCCCTTGAAGTTGAACGAGGCCACGTAGGCGCGGGAGGCGATCTGGCGCGAGCCCAGCTGTAGCTGCTCGGCTCCGCCCGAGATCTCCTCCCACACGTTCTTGGCCGGATCGAGCGTGTCGCGGCTCTGGTCCACGTAGGCCAGGCGGACACTCTCGCCCACCTGCAGCGAGCCCCGCTCCGGCTTCTCCTGGCCGGTGATCATGCGGAACAGGGTGGTCTTGCCCGCGCCGTTCGGGCCGATCACCCCGACGATGCCGCCGCGGGGCAGGCTGAACGAGAGGTCCTCGATCAGGAGCCGGTCGCCGTACCCCTTGGCCAGATGCTCGGCCTGCACCACGAGATCGCCCAGGCGCGGCGGCGTGGGGATGACGATCTCGGCCTGGCCCTCGCGGTCGCGCCCGCCCTCGGCCAGCAGCTCCTCGTAGGCCTGCAGACGGGATTTGGATTTGGCCTGCCGCGCGCGGGGGGACATGCGCACCCACTCCAGCTCGCGCTCGAGGGTGCGCTGCCGCGCGCTCTCCTGCTTCTCCTCGACGGCGAGACGCTGCTTCTTCTGGTCGAGCCACGAGGAGTAGTTACCTTCCCACGGGATGCCCGCGCCGCGGTCCAGCTCGAGGATCCAGCCCGCCACGTTGTCGAGGAAGTAGCGGTCGTGGGTGATCGCCACCACCGTGCCCGGGTATTCCTTGAGGAAGCGCTCGAGCCAGGCCACGCTCTCGGCGTCCAGGTGGTTCGTGGGCTCGTCGAGGAGGAGCAGGTCGGGCTTCTGCAGCAGCAGACGGCAGAGGGCCACGCGGCGCACCTCTCCGCCGGACAGGGTCGCCACGTCGGCGTCGCCGGGCGGGCAGCGCAGGGCGTCCATGGCGATCTCGACCGTGCGGTCGAGGTCCCAACCGTTGGCCGACTCGATCGCGTCCTGCACCCGGCCCTGCTCGGCCAGGACCTTGTCCATCTCGTCGGCGTCGAGCGGCTCGCCGAGGCGGGCGTTGATCTCGTCGAATCGGGTGAGGAGCGAGCGGACATCCGCCACGCCGTCCTCCACGTTGCCGCGCACATCCTTTGCGGCATCCAGGCGGGGCTCCTGGGGCAGGTAGCCGACCCGGACGCCGTCGGCGGGCCAGGCCTCGCCGAGGAAGTCCCGGTCGACCCCGGCCATGATCCGCAGCAGGCTGCTCTTGCCGGCCCCGTTGGCGCCGATGACCCCGATCTTGGCGCCCGGATAGAACGACAGCCAGATGCCCTTCAGGATTTCCCGCTTGGGCGGGACGATCTTCTTCAGGTCCTTCATCACGAAGATGAACTGATGAGCCATAGACCCGGAATTATACCGGCGAAGTCCAGTTGAGGATTGACAAAAGCAGGCCCCGCCCCTATAAGTACCATCCGTGACGCCGGCCGTGGGAGCCGACCTCCTGTCCGTCCGAAACATCTCCATGCGCTTCGGGGGAATCATCGCCCTGGACGACGTGTCGTTCGACATGGCGGCGGGCCACATCGTCGGGCTCATCGGCCCGAACGGGGCGGGAAAGACCACGCTGTTCAACTGCGTCAGCCGGCTCTACACCCCGAACAGCGGCGACCTGGTCTTCGAGGGACGGTCGATCATCAAGCACACGCCCGACCGCGTGGCCGCGCTCGGTATCGGCCGCACCTTCCAGAACCTCGCCTTGTTCCCATCCATGACCGTGCTGCAGAACGTGATGGTGGGCGTGCACGCACGCACCCGGAGCGATTTCTTGAGCAACGCGCTCGGCTTGCCCTGGGTGAGACGCGAGGAGCGCACGATGCGCGAGGCCGCGATGGAGGCCATTTCCTTTCTCGGCCTCGATGCGTTCGCGGGGCATCCCGCCGCCGGGCTTCCGTTCGGAACGCTCAAGCGGGTGGAGCTGGCGCGCGCGCTGGCCGGTGACCCCAAGCTGCTGCTGGTGGACGAGCCGGCCGGCGGCCTGAATCACGAGGAGGTCGCGAGGCTCGGCGAGATCCTCCGGTCGATCCGGGATCGGCGCGGCGTGACCGTCCTCCTCGTCGAGCATCACATGAGCCTGGTCATGCAGGTCTCCGACCGGGTGGTGGTGCTCGACTTCGGCCGGCGAATCGCGGACGGTCCGCCGGCGGCGGTCCAGCGTGATCCCGAGGTCATCCGAGCCTATCTGGGAAGCGAAATCTGATGCCGGCCCTGCTCGAGGCGCAAGACCTGGCGGCTCAGTACGGATGGACTCAGGTCCTCCACGGGCTGTCGTTCGCGGTGGAGGCGGGCGGCATCACCACGATCCTCGGCGCCAACGGAGCCGGCAAGACCACCACCTTGCGGGCGGTCTGCCGCATGGTGAAGACCAGCGGCCAGGTGCGCTTCGATGGCCAGCGGATCGACGGCAAGGCCACCGAGGAGATCGTGCGCCTGGGCATCGCCCACACGCCGGAGGGCCGCGGGACATTCGTGGACCTGACCGTGGAGGAGAACCTGCGCCTCGGGGCCTACGCGAGGCGGGAGAAGTCCGGCGTCCGTCAAGACTACGAGAAGGTGTTCGCGTATTTCCCGGTGCTGGCGCAGCGGCGCCGACAGCAAGCCGGCACGCTCTCCGGCGGCGAGCAGCAGATGCTCGCGGTGGCCCGGGCCCTCATGTCACGCCCTCGGCTGCTCCTGCTGGACGAGCCGTCGCTCGGGCTGGCGCCGCTGGTGGTCCGGGAAATCTTCCATATCGTGCGGACCGTCAACCAGCAAGAACGCGTGAGCGTCCTGCTCGTGGAGCAGAATGCCGCGATGGCACTCGACCTCGCCGATCACGCCTACCTCCTCGAGACCGGACGGGTCGTGATGTCGGGTCCCGCCGCCGAGCTGAAAAAGAACGATGCCATCCGCCGCTCCTATCTCGGATACTGAGGACCCCCGGCCAACCCATGAGCCCACGAACCTCGACCGCGACGACCAATCCGAGCCGACCGCAGACCCGACCGATCACGCGCCAAGAGCGGTGGGGGGGCTTGGGGGCGGAGCGGCGCTCGCTCCCCCCCAATTAAAATGGACATCCTGATCCAGCAGATCGTATCCGGCCTCGCGACCGGGGGCATCTACGCCAGCCTGGCCCTCGCCCTCGTGATGATCTATCAGGCCACCGACGTGGTGAACTTCGCCCAGGGCAACATGGCCATGTTCAGCACGTATCTGGCCTGGTCCCTCCTGCAGGCGGGCCTGCCCTACTGGGTGACCTTCGCGATCACCGTGGTGGTGGCCTTCGTGGGCGGCCTCCTGATCGAGCGGATCATCATCCGCCCGGTGGAGGGCGCGCCGATCCTCACCATCGTGATCGTCACGCTGGGCCTGCTCGTGATCTTCACCAGCGTGGCCGGCTGGATCTACTCGTACATCCAGAAGCCGTTCCCCAGCCCCTTCCCGGACAAGCCCATTCGGATCGGCCAGATCGTCTTCGGCGCGCACGATCTGGGCGCCATCGGCGTGACCCTCGTCATGCTGGTGCTGCTCTTCTTGTTCTTCCGCTTCACCACGCTCGGCCTGGCCATGCGCGCGGCCGCCCAGAACCCGGTCTCGAGCCGACTCTGCGGCATCCGGGTGAGCTGGATGCTCGGCCTCGGCTGGGGGCTGGCCGCCGCGTTCGGCGCGGTGGCGGGCATGATGGTGGCTCCGGTGGTGTTCCTCGATCCCAACATGATGGGCGGGATCCAGCTCTATGCCTTCGCCGCCGCGACGGTGGGCGGCTTCACGAGCCCGTTCGGCGCGGTCGTGGGCGGGCTCCTGGTGGGCGTCACCGAGAACCTGGTCGGAACCTACGTCTCCTTCATCGGCACCGAGCTCAAGCTGACGGTCGCTCTCGCCATGATCATCATCGTGCTGCTCGTCCGGCCGACCGGCCTCTTCGGCCGCACCATCGTGCGACGGGTCTAGCGATGGCCGCGGACTCCGGCACCGGGGCGGCCGCGAGGGCCGCGGAAGGCCGTCCGCAGTCGGCGGCCGCGCCGCGGTCGCGGGTGACTTCCCGCGCCATGCAGGTGACGGTTCTGCTCGTGGTGCTGGCGCTCGCGGCGGCGCTGCCGCTCTTCGTGAGCGGTTTCCGGCTGTTCCAGTTCACCCAGGTCCTGATCTACGCCATCGCGCTCCTCGGACTGAACCTGCTCACCGGTTACAACGGGCAGTTCTCCCTCGGTCACGGGGCCTTCTACGGGATCGGCGCCTACACCAGCGCCATCATGATCGATCGATGGGGCATCGGTTACGGGTGGACCATCCCCGCGGCGGGGATCGTGTGCCTGATCGTCGGCTTTCTGTTCGGCCGGCCCGCCCTGCGCCTCGAGGGCCTCTACCTGGCCCTGGCCACGTTCTCCCTGGCCCTGGCCGTCCCGCAGATCCTGAAGTACTTCGAGGAATGGACCGGCGGCTCCCAGGGCATCGTCCTCAGCAAGCCCAAGGCTCCGTTCCACCTGCGCCTCACCGAGGATCAGTGGCTCTATTTCCTGACCCTCGCGGTGACCATCGTGCTCTTCGTCCTGGCCGCGAACCTGCTCGGCGGTCGGACGGGACGGGCTCTCGTCGCCATCCGTGACAACCACATCGCGGCCGAAGCGATGGGGGTCAACAACGCGCTCTACAAGTCGGTCACCTTCGGGGTGAGCGCGGCCTACACCGGCGTCGCGGGCGCGCTCAGCGCCATCGTGATTGCCTTCGTCGCTCCCGACTCGTTCGACGTCTTCCTGTCGATCACGCTCCTGACCGGGATCGTCATCGGCGGCTTCGGCACGATCTCCGGCCCCATCTACGGGGCCCTCTTCATCCAGTTCGTTCCCAACTGGGCCCAGGACATCTCCAAGGCGGCGCCCTGGGCCATCTTCGGCGCATTCCTGATCGGTTTCATGTACGTGATGCCGCGAGGCATCGCCGGATTCCTGCAGATCCTGTGGATCCGGCTGACCAGGCCAGCGGTTTCAAAGGGCGAGGGCCGGTGACGCGGGCGGTCCTGGCCCGGCCTGGGTGTTCCACACTCAACCTGAACGGGAGGAGCTCATGAGTTTGCTGACGCGGTTCATCGCAGGTGTCCTGCTGGCTGGCCTGACGGCCCTGGTGCCCGCGGCTGCGGTCACGGCCCAGACGGTCGTCGGGGTCACCGCCACCGAGATCAAGATCGGCAACACCAATCCGTATAGCGGCAACGCCTCCGCCTACGGAACCATCGGCAAGACCATCGCCGCCTACTTCAAGAAGGTCAACGACGAGGGCGGAGTCAACGGCCGCAAGATCAACTTCATCAGCTACGACGACGGCTACAGCCCGCCCAAGACGGTGGAGATGATTCGCAAGCTGGTCGAGCAAGACCAGGTGGCGCTCCTCTTCCAGACCCTGGGCACGCCGCCGAACAGCGCCATCCACAAGTACGTGAACCAGCAGAAGGTGCCGCACCTCTTCGTGGCCACCGGCGCCACCAAGTGGAACGACCCGAAGAACTTCCCGTGGACGATGGGATACCAGCCCAACTACCAGACCGAGGGCCGGGTCTACGCGGCCTACGCGCTCAGCCACGTCAAGGACGCCAAGATCGGCATCCTGTACCAGAACGACGACTACGGGAAGGACTACCTGAAGGGCTTCGAGGACGGGCTCGGCGACGCCAAGAAGCAGATCGTGCTGAAGCAGACCTACGAGGTGACCGATCCCACCATCGACTCCCAGATCGTCAATCTCAAGAACAGCGGCGCCAACGTCTTCTTCAACATCACGATCCCGAAGTACGCGGTGCAGGCGATCAAGAAGGCCCACGAGATCGGGTGGAAGCCGCTGCACTTCCTCAACAACGTGTCGAGCTCGCTCGGTACGGTGCTGAAGCCGGCGGGACTCGACGCCTCCAAGGATCTGATCACCGCGCTGTACATGAAGGAAGTGACCGATCCCCAGTGGCGGAACGACAAGGGCTTCACCGACTGGGTGGCCTTCATGAAGAAGTACTATCCGGAAGGGGCGCTGGACGACCAGGCCAACGGCTTCGGCTACAACGTGGCGATCCTCATGACCCAGGTCCTGAAGCAGTGCGGGAACGACTTCTCCCGCGAGAACATCATGAAGCAGGCGGCGAGCGTGAAGAACTTCGAGCTGCCGCTGCTGTTGCCCGGCATCAAGGTCAATACGAGCCCGACCGACTTCGCGCCCATCGAGCAGGAGCAGCTCGCCAAGTTCGACGGTGAGAAGTGGGCGCTCTTCGGCGAGGTCATCGAGGCGGTTCGCAAGTAGACGCGCGAAACGCGGACGCGGAGCAAGAGAGCCGGCGGAGACCCCGCCGGCTCTCTTGTTTCAGGTGCACCCTTCGCGAGCGGACGGATTGCGCAGCGGGGCGCTGCGTGAGCGGGAGAACCGGCCTCGGCTGGGGCTACTGGCCCAGGTAGGGCGAGGACGTCGACGCGGGAGCGGAGGCGCTGGACCCCCGCGTGGAGTGGCCCGCGGCCGGGGCCATCGCGCCGTCGCAGCCCATCGGGCCGGCCGCCTGGCCACCCGGGCACACGAGGCTCCGACCCGAGCGCAGCTCGGCCGCCCGGCGACCGTCGGCGAACATCGGAGACGCCGCGCTCTGAAGCGCCGCATCGGCGGCGGTCGGCATCGGACCGACCGAGGCCATCGGCCCTGCGGTCGGCATCAGACCGACCGAGGCCATGGGCCCTTCGGTCGACATCGGCACCCCGCCCGCTCCAGCGTGACTCTCCGCGCCCATCGGGCCCTCCGCGATGGCCGACGCGCCGGGGACCGGCCGCGAGGGCCCGGCACAGCCCATCGGTCCGGAAGACTCCGGCTCGCGGCAGTTGTAGATGCCGTTCATCGAGGCGGCCCGATCCTTCTCGCGCGAGTTGGAGACGATCAGGTAGACGGTGATCATGGTGATCGCGCCGGCCGCGGAGGCCAGGGCCAGCGCGAGCTGCGGATCGAAGGCCTGGGCGGGAGCCGGCGCGGCCAGCGTGACAAGGCCGACGACGATCAGCATGACGGCCACCACGGGGACCCAGGAGGCGTGCCGCTCCATGCCCCCGAGTATAAGTCAGCGAGATTTTGGCCCGGGAGCGAATTCGGCTGCCGCGCTGCGTCTCGGTTCGCTAGAAGACCGCGATGGGATTGACCGGAGAGCCCGTCACGTTGTGTAGACGCAGGGGCGCGACGGTCAGCAGGAACTCCCAGCGGCCCAGGCGGGCCGCCACGCGGGCCAGGTCCTCGAGATTGGCGTTGTCGATGAGCCAGAGGCCCATCGCGACCAGGCAGACCACGTGGAAGGAGTTGCCCATCGACGGGTACGGCAACGGGTTCACGTCGTTGTGGGTGTCCGTGCCGATCATGGCCACGCCCCGGTCGCGCAGCCACGGGCAGCAGGCGGCGTGGAGCGCCGGGTTGCCGGCCTTGAGCGGATTCACCGGCCCTTCCGCGAGCCGCCGCCCGTAGTAGCCGGTGCGCACCAGGAGGATGTCGCCCGACTCCACCCGCACGCCCTGGGCCTCCTCGGCGGCTTCGAGGTCCTCGGGCATGACGCCGACTCCCGCCTCGAGCCACGGGACGCCGCGGGCCCGCGCCACGTCGAGCAGCACCCCGCGGCTCACCACGCCGTCGCGCAGCACCTCGACCGAGCTCACGGTGGCCCCTTCTCGCGAGGTCACCGTGTTGCAGGAGCGGCCGTTGTAGAGCTTGCCGTCCCAGAAGTAGTGCGCCGGCGCGTCCACGTGGGTGATCGTGTAGCCGTGGAACACCATGCCGATGAACTCGGCCGCCCCGCGCCGCTGCAGGGCGCGCTCGGCCGAGACGGTGTCGCGCCCTTCGCCCGAGTCCACCATGAAGCGCAGGGGCTGCACGGTGGTGTCGGCGGTGATCTCGGTGCTGATCGGACGCGCGCAGGACACGCTCTCGCCGTGGGTCACGAGGCGAGCCGCGGCCTGACGCTTGGCGGGGGTGATGAGGTTGATCGTGCCCAGCTCGTCCTCGCGGCCCCAGCGGCCCCAGTTGGAGAGCGTCGTCAGGTACTCGCGGACCTGAGCCTCCGACGGGACCGCCGGGCGAGCGGGCACGATGCAGCGGGCCGGGGCTACTTCTTCTCGCCCGAGTAGATCTTCATCACGGTGTCCAGGAACCGCAGCGCGTGATCGCGCGGCCGCTGGAACGAGTTGCGTCCGATGATCGAGCCGAAGCCGCCGCCGTCCCGGATGCCGCGGCACTCGTCGAAGATCGCCTCGTCGTTCTCCTTGGTGGCGCCGCCCGAGAAGATCACGATGCGCCGTCCGTCGAAGGAGGATTGCACCACGTGACGCACCCGCTCGCTCAGCGTGGCCATCGGGACCCTGGCCTTCTCGTAGGCCTTCTTGGCCTCGGCCTGCTCGATGTGCTCGGTGGGCGGCTTCACCTTGATGACGTGGGCACCCAGCTGGGCCGCGATCTGCGCGGCGTAGGCGACGACGTCGAGGCCGGTCTCCCCCGCCTTGCTCACGTCGGAGCCGCGCGGGTAGGACCACACCACCGCGGCGAGACCGTTGGCCTTGGCCTCCTGGATCATCTCGCGGCACTGCTGGTACATGATCTGGGCCTGCGAGGAGCCGGGGTAGATCGTGAAGCCCACCGCCACGCAGCCGAGCCGGAGCGCGTCCTTGACCGAGCCGGTCACCGCGGAGAGCGGATCCTTCTCGTCGTGGAGCACGTCGTGGTTGTTCATCTTGAGGATCAGCGGCACCTCGCCCGCGAACTCGGCCGCGCCCGCCTCCAGGAAGCCGAGCGGCGCCGCGTAGGCGTTGCAGCCGGCGTCGATGGCCAGGCGGAAATGATACGAAGGGTCGTAGCCGGCCGGGTTGACCGCGAAGCTACGGGCCGGGCCGTGCTCGAAGCCCTGGTCCACCGGCAGGATCACCAGCTTGCCGGTGCCGGCCAGGCGGCCGTGATTCAGGAGCCGGGCGATGTTGGTGCGGGTGCCGGGGCTGTCGCTGCCGTACCAGCTCAGGATCTCCTTCACTCGCGATTCCATGATAGCCGTCCTTTCCTGGGTCGGTGGTTACCGACGGTAGAACTCCTCGGCCATCGCGACGTCCTCGGGGCTGCCGAGGATGACGGCCGATCGCTGGTGATAGTCCGCCGCGACCAGGTCGAGCACGCGCTCGAGTCCGGTGGTCGCGCCGCCGCCCGCCTGCTCGACGATCATACCCATCGGGGCGACCTCGTAGAGCAGGCGCAGCTTGGCCTTGGGCTTCTGTGGATCGCTCCAGTCGGCCGGGTACATGAACAGCCCCCCGTCCAGGAGCGTGCGGTGCACGTCGGCCACCATCGCGCCCGAGTAGCGCAGCGAGTAGGGCCGGCCGCTCGCCTTGTCCTTCCCCTTCAGGTGCGCCACGAAGGCCTGCTGACCGGGATGCCACGTGTGCACGTTGCCCTCGTTGATCCCGTAGATCTTGCCGCGCCGAGGAATGCGAATGTCGGGATGGGTGAGGAAGAACTCGCCGGTCTCCGGGTTGAGCGTGAAGCCGTGGGTCCCCGTTCCCACCGTGTAGACCAGCGTGGTGGCAGGCCCGTACATGACGTAGCCCGCCGCGATCTGCTCGGAGCCGCGGCCGAGCGCGGCGGGCGCCGCCGGGGTCTTCCCACCGGACGGCCGCAACGAGAAGATCGTCCCCACCGCGCCATTGACGTCGAGGTTGGACGAGCCGTCGACGGGATCCGCGCAGACCACCAGGGCGTTGGGCCCGCCCGCCTCGCTCATCTCGATCGGATCGGGCGATTCCTCGGAGACCAGGGCCGCGCAGGCGCGTGTCTCGCGAAGCGCGGACGTCATGACGTCGTGGCCCCAGACGTCCAGCTTCTTGACCTGGTCGCCGGTGACGTTGGTCCCGCCGACGTAGCCGAGCCGGTCACGCAGGGCCGCGTGCGCCAGCTCCTGCGCGATGACCGCGGCCACGCGCCCGATGCGGCCGACGACGGTGGCGACCCCTGGGGCGTGCGAGGCGGGCAGCGAGGCGGACTGGCCGGCGAGGTGTTCCGATAGCGTCATCGGCGAATCGGCCATGGAATCCTCTCGTCGGTGATCGGATGGCGCCATGCACGAGCGCCTCATCGGATGCTAGACGATCGACCTTGCTCAGTCAACCGACCGAGGCGTCCGACATGTGATTAGATGCACGAGTCATGACCGACGGATCGGCGCGCTGGCGCGCCCTCGTCCTGCTTTCTCTCGCCGAGATGCTGGCGCTGTCGCTCTGGTTCAGCGCCTCCGCGGTCCTGCCCGCGCTGTCGCGTGAGTGGGCGCTCGGCGACGGCGGACGCGCCGGGCTCACCATCGCGGTGCAGGCCGGCTTCATCGTCGGGACTCTGCTCGCCGCGCTCGCCAATCTGCCCGACGTGCTGCCCTCGCGCTCGCTCATGCGGTGGGGCGCGCTGGCCGCCGCCGCGGTGAACGCGGCGCTGGCGCTCTGGGCCGACCACCTCGGCTCCGCCCTGGCGCTCCGCTTCCTCACCGGCGTGTTCCTCGCCGGCACCTATCCGCCCGCGATGAAGATCGCGGCCACGTGGTTCCGCGAGGGCCGCGGGCTCGCCATCGGGCTGCTGGTCGCCGCGCTCACCGTCGGCTCGGCCACGCCGCATCTCATCCGCGGCCTCACCGAGCTGCCGTGGCGGCACACCCTGCTCGCGGCCTCGGCGCTGGGCGTCCTGGCCGCGCTGGTCGTCACCCGCGTGACCGAGGGCCCCTACCGCTTCCCGCCCGCCCGCTTCGACGTGCGCATGGCCACGGCCGTGCTGCGCGAGCGGGGCGCGCGCCTGGCCTGCCTCGGCTACTTCGGCCACATGTGGGAGCTGTACGCGATGTGGACGTGGCTGGCCGCGTTCCTGGCCGCGAGCGTGGAGGCCCGCGGCGGCGGTGGGTACGCGGGTCTCAATGCCAGCGAGGCCACCTTCGTGTGTGTCGGCCTGGCGGGCGGCCTCGGCGCCTACGCGGGGGGCGCCCTCGCCGACCGCTGGGGCCGGACCACGCTGACCATCGCCGCGATGGCCTTCTCCGGGCTCTGCGCGGTCCTCATCGGCTTCACCTTCGGCGGGCCGCCCGTGATCACCCTGGTCGTCGCGATCGTCTGGGGCGTCACCGTCATCGCGGACTCCGCCCAGTTCTCGACCGCGGTGACCGAGCTGGCGCCCGCCGCCTACGTGGGCACCGCGCTCACCACGCAGACCTGCCTCGGCTTCGCGCTCACCATGGCCTCGATCTGGGCCATTCCGCCGGCGGTGAGTCTGGTAGGCTGGCGCTGGGCCTTCGCGATGCTCGCGGTCGGTCCCGCCCTGGGCGTGCTGGCCATGGCCCGGCTCCGGGCGCTGCCCGAGGCCAGCCTCATGGCCGGAGGCCGCCGCTGATGGCCGGCGCGTCGCGGGAGGAGACGACGATGAAGACGACGAGAGGCTCGGTTCTGCTTGCGGCCATCCTGGCGCTGGCCACGCTCGGGCCGTCCGGCCCGGCGGCGGCGCTCAGCGCCACCGCCACGGTCGACTCGCGGATCCGTCTCGACTGGCAGGTCGGCACCGGACGCGGCGGGCGGCCGCTCATCCTGGGCTACGTCTACAACGACTACGGTCGGCCGGCCAGTGACGTGGTCCTCTACGTGGAGAGCCTCGACGGCTCCGGGGCCGTCGTCGGCCACACCTACGGCTTCATCCGTGGCGTGGTGCAGATCACGGATCGCGCGTACTTCGAGATACCGGTGAGGGCGGCCGGCGCGTCCTACCGCGTGTCGGTGACCGCGCTGGACTGGAAGGGCGGCGGCGGGGCCGGGATGTAGCTAGGTGACCTTGCTGTAAACGCCCGGCGGGATCACCCGATATACCGGGAGCGGCTGCGAGACGTTCTTGAACGTTCGCTCCCCGAGCGACTCCAGGACGAACAGGCTCGCGATCCGCTCCGCGGTCACCGCGCCCACCACGATGTCGCCGCCCTCCGCCGCTCCCGCGAAGCGCGCGGCCAGGTTGGTGGTGGGCCCGGTGGCGGTGAAGGTCCAGCGCTGGGAGCCGGCCCCGCTCAGCTTGGTCGCGCCCACCAGCGCGGTGCCGGTGTTGATCCCCATGTGCAGCGCGATGGCCGGGAACACCCCCGCGTACTCGTCGTTGAGCGCGGCGGTCCTCTGGCGGATGGCGAAGGCGGCCCGGGTGGCGTTCAGCGCGTGGTCCTCGTCGCCGCTCTGCTCCCCGCGCCGCTGCCGCTGGAAGATCACCATCAGCCCGTCGCCCGCGGTCTCGTTCACGTCGCCGTGGTGCTGGCGGATGATCTCGAGGAAGCTCGAGAAGTAGGTCTGCACGAGCTGGTTCAGCCGCTTGGCCTCGAGCTGCTCGCTGAGCCGGGTGTAGCCTGCGATGTCGAGGAAGAGCACCGAGACCTCCTCGTTGCGCTTCTCGAGGCTGGTGGCGGTGGGGTCGCGCTCGAGCAGCTCCTTCACCGCGTCCGGCACGAACTTGGACAGCTCGCCCTTGAGCTGCTCCAGCACCTCGAGCCGCTGGCGAGAGGCCTGCAGGTTCTCCAGCGCGGTGGCCAGCTCGGTGTTGCGGGAGGCCAGGTCCTGCTGCGCCTTGGCCAGGTGCGAGGTCATGTCGTTCAAGGCCTGGCCCAGCTCGGCTACCTCGTCGCCCGAGCGGGTCGGGGCCCGCACCGCGAAGTCGCCCTCGCCGATGCGCCGGGCCACCGTGGCCAGCTCGTGGATCGGGCGCACCACCACCTGGCGCATGGCCACCGCGAGCACCGCGGCCGCGGCCACGATGGTGAGGAGCCCGATCATGATCTGGCGGTTGCGCTGCATGCGCACCTCGGCCATGACCGGCTCCATCGAGGTGGCGGCCTGGATCACCGCCCGCACCTTGTGGTCGGAGCCGTGGCAGCCCTGGCAGCGCTCCTGGTTCGGGATGGGCTGGTAGACCGTGAAGACGGTGGCCCCGTCGTGCGATTCGAGCGCCTCCTGGGTCTGCAGGGTCTCGAGCGCGCGGGTGAAGAGCGGACCGGCCATGGTGCGGCCGGGCTCGCGCTTCATTTTCATGATCGAGGCCATCACCCCCTGGGGCAGCTCGGCCTCCTTGGAGACCTCGCGCAGGGTGGCGAGGTCGGTGAACGCCTCGACGCCGTTGCGGCGATAGACCACGAGCCCCTGCACCAGCTTCGAGCCCCGCAGGTCGTCGATGAGGCCGCGGGTGATGTCCGGCCGCTCCGAGAGCATCGCGGTCTCGATGCTCGACACCAGGGTGCCGATGAGCTGGCGCGCCGCCATCTTGTTCTGCTCGACCAGGAGCGCGCTCTCGCGCTGGATGGTGAGGATGGTGGACACGCCGAAGCCGATGACCAGGACCAGGATGATGAGGACGGTGATCCGCGCGGTGAGGCGCACCCGCACGGCCGGGCCCGTCACACCCGCGAGACGCGGCCGGCCCAGTAGGGCTCGCGCAGCTGCCGCTTCAGCAGCTTGCCCGCCGCGTCGCGCGGGAACACTTCGTGGAAGGACACCTCGCGCGGCACCTTGTAGCCGGCCATGTGCAGCCGGCAGAACGCGGCGATCTCGTCCGCGGTGAGGGTCTCGTCGGGCCGCACGTGCAGCGCGGCGTGCACGCGCTCGCCCCATTCCTCGTCGGGCACGCCGAAGACCGCGGCGTCCAGGACCTTGGGATGGCGATGCAGCACGTCCTCGATCTCGGCCGGATAGATGTTGACGCCCGCCGAGATGATCATGTCGCGCTTGCGGTCGCAGATGTAGTAGAAGCCGTCGGCGTCCACGTAGGCCACGTCGCCGACGCTGTACCACTCGCCACGGTGCATCCGCGCGGTCGCCTCCGGATCGCGGTAGTACTCGTCGAGGATCCCCGGGCCGCGGCGCACGAACAGCTCGCCGGGCTGGCCCGGCGGCACCGGCCGGCCGTCGTCGTCGAGCAGCGCGATCTCCTTGCCCGGCGCGGCCCGGCCGCACGAGCCCGGCTTGCGCAGCACGTCCTCGGGCTTGAGGATCGTGTTCACCCCCAGCTCGCTCGAGCCGTAGAACTCGTAGAGGGCGGGCCCGAAGCAGGCCACCACCGCCTCCTTGACGCTCATCGGGCACGGGGCCGCCGCCATGATGATGGCGCGCATCGAGGAGACGTCGTAGCGCGCCCGGATCTCCTTGGGCAGCTCGACGATCCGCTTGAGCAGCGTGGGCGCCATGAAGGTGCTGCTGCAGCGATGGCGGGCGATCTGGGCGAGCGCCTGCTCGGGATCGAACTTCGGCATGATGACGACGGTGGCCCCGACCAGGTGCGCGTAGAGGGCCAGCCCGCCGGGCGCCGAGTGGTACATGGGCCCGGCCACCAGGTGGACGTGCCCGGGATCCAGCAGGTCGAGCGCCCGCAGCGTGTCCATCAGATCTTGCGGGTTCACGCCGCGCCGGAGGGCGCCCTTCGGCCGGCCGGTGGTGCCCCCGGTGTAGATGATGGACGCGCCGAAGCCCGGACCGCCGGGCGGCTCGACGTGATCCGGCCGGCCCGACGCGATCAGGTCGTCGACGTGGCTGGCCCACGGCCGGCGCTCCGCGCCGAGGAGAATCCACTGCCGCACCTTCTTCGCCTCGCTCCGCACCGCCTCGACCATCGGCACGAAACGGTCGCTCACCAGCACCGCCAGCGCGTCGGAATGATCGAGGATGTAGAGGACCTCCTCGGCCACCAGCCGATGATTCATCGGGGCGGGGATCAGCCCGGCGGCCCGCGCGGCCGCGCTGGCCAGATAGTGCTCGAGGGAGTTCTCGGCGTATACGATGACGTGGCCGCCGGTGGGCAGCCCGAGGCCGACCAGCCCGTGGCCGAGCCGGTTCCGCCGGGAGACGAGCTCGGCCCAGCTCCAGACACGCTCGCCTTCGATGAGCGCGGGCTTGTCGGGGTGCCGGGCGGCGTGCGCGGCGAGGACATCCATCGCGATGCGTGTGTAACATGAATCGGGCGGGGGCGGCAACGGCCGCGCGTTTCACGGGCGCGGGCCCGCCGGGGTCAGAGGGTCAACCCGATCGACGCGAGGAGGCGAACCATGGCGGCGGACCGATCGTACGTGACGGAGAACCAGGCACAGCTCACGCGGCTCGAGACGCTGGTGGCCCGGCTGAGCGATCAGGACCTGGCGCGCCCGATGGACGCGGGCTGGACGGTGTCGGGCGTGCTGGCCCATCTCGCCTTCTGGGACTACCGTATCGTGGTGCTGCTGGACGGCTGGGGCACCGACGGACACGGAACCGCGCCGCCCGCCTTCGGCGAGAGCTCGGTGGACTGGGTCAACGACGCGGGCAAGCCGCTCTGCCTGGCCCTGCCCCCGCGCGAGGCCGCCCGCCTCGCCGTCGCGGCGGGGAAGGCCGCGGATCAGCGCGTGGCCGGCCTCTCCGAGGCCCTGATCGCCGCGAACGCGGCCGCCGGCAATCCAATCAACGTGCACCGGGCCGAGCACCGGCGCGAGCACCTCGACGAGATCGACCGGGCGCTGTCGCGGCGCTAGTCGAAGCGGGCGCGTGTCCATCCGGCTGGTCGCCTTCGATCTCGATGGGACGCTGATCCGCGGGCCGAATGCCCTGGCGGTGATGGGCGCGGCCCTCGGCCATCCGGAATGGGAACAACAGATGGAGATCCTGTCGATGCGCGGCGTGTCGGCCGCCGTGATGGCCGAGCGCGTCGCCCCCTGGCGACGGTTGTCGCGCACCGAGCTCGGCCGTGCCTCGGCAGGCGCGCTCCTCGCTCCGGGCGTCGAGCAGGCATTTGTCCTCCTGCACCGTCGAGGCGTGAGCACCGCGATCGTCTCGCTCGCGTGGGATTTCCACGTCGAATGGTTCGCGAACCGCTTCGGCGCCGCTCACTGGGGAGCCACGCGTCTGGAGCCCGACGGGACGGTCGTCCCGTTGTGGCCCGAGGACAAGGGTCCGTGGCTCGAGCGATTGATGGCCGCCGAGGGCGTGGGCCGGCACGAGGTCACCGCGGTCGGTGATAGTCCTCGCGACGCCTCGCTGCTCCAGGCGGCCGGTCACGCGTTCTACGTCGGTCTCGACCGCCCGCCGGACCTCGGTCACGTCCGGCACTGTCCGCACGGCGATCTTTCCGCCATCGCGCGTGCGATCCTCGCGCTGTGAGGCGGATCGGCCAACCGCTACCAGCCGGTGTAGATCCCCTCGCGGGTGGTGGGCTGGTCGCCGGTGGCGCGGTCCCACTGCTTCTGCATCACGATCTGGTAGAGCCCGATGGACCCGCTGGTGAAGGCGACCGACGAGCACGTGAGGTAGAGGAGCCAGGTCCGGTAGATCTGCTCGCCCACGATGGCGCGCGCCTCGTCGGCCCGGGCCTTCAAGCGCTCGGCCCAGTGGCGGCAGGTTCGCGCGTAGTGCTTGCGCAGGTTCTCCAGGTCGAGCAGCTCCCACCCCGCGCGCTCCATCTCGGTGAGCGTCTCGGTCACCCCGGAGAGGTCACCGTTGGGGAACACGTGACGGTACAGGAAGTCGGTCTGGCTCGTGCGCTCCCAGTGGAACTCGTGGTGGATGCCGTGGTTGAGGTAGAGGCCGCCGTCCACCAGCATCTCCTTCACGCGTCCGAAGAACGCGGGATAGTTCGGGATGCCGACGTGCTCGATCACCCCGATCGCCGCGATCTTGTCGTAGCGGGCGTCGGGGGGCAGGTCGCGCACGTCCCGGTACTCGACGAGGCAGCGGCCCTCGAGTCCCTCGCGCTTGATCCGCGCCGCGGCCCACTCCGCCTGCCGGCGCGACAGTGTCACCCCGTGGGCCCGGACGCCGTAGTGCTGGGCGGCCCAGATGCTGAAGCCGCCCCAGCCGCAGCCGATGTCGAGCACGCGCTCGCCCGGCTGCAGGCGCAGCTTGCGGCAGACCAGGTCGAGCTTGTCGGCCTGCGCCTGCTCGAGCTTGCCGTCCGGATCGCGATAGTAGGCGCAGGTGTAGACCATCAGCGGGTCGAGGAAGAGGGCGTAGAAGTCGTTGGAGACGTCGTAGTGGTGCGCGATGGACCTGGCGTCGTACTCCTTGGACCGGGGGCGTCGCGTCATGAGGCGACCTCTCGCATGCCGAAGATGGAGTCGAAGACGATGCGCCGCCGCGCCGCCTCGGAGCCGACGATCACCCGCACCCCGAGGCGCGCCAGCGAGTCGGGCAGGCCCGAGAGCTTGCGGGAGAGCCAGCCGAGCTCGCCGGGACCATAGCGCTCCACGATCTGCCGCGCGTAGCCGTCGAGCGGCGTGCCGAGCCGGATCAGCCCGGCCACCGCCTCCGCGGCCAGCCGTCCGCTGCGGATCGCGGGGCCGATCCCCTCGCCCGACATGTCGCGCGCCAGCCCCGCCGCGTCGCCGATGAGACAGAAACGGGCGCCGTGCAGGCGCCGCGGGGCCCGGCGGCGCACCACGTAGGAATGCCCCTTGAATGGCTCGATCGCCAGCCCGTCGGGCAGGCGGCCGGAGGCGCGCAGCGCGGTCAGCAGCGCCTCGCGCCGGCGCGGCAGGCTGCCGTCGCTGCCCCGGGTGCAGCCCACCCCGATGTTGACGAAGTCGCGCTTCGGGAAGTACCAGCCGTAGCCGCGCAGGTCGGGCTCCAGGTACAGCTCCGGCGCGCGCAGGAACGGCTCGAGGCGCTCGGTCCACCGAGGCGACAGGCGCGTCTCGCTCTCCTGCGCCACCACCACCTCCTCGCGCTCGTCCACCTCACCGAGCGCGCGGGCCACCGGACAGCGGTGGCCGCCCGCGCCGATCACCGCGGACGCCTCGAAGGCGGCGCGGTCGGTCTCGACCCGTACCCGGTCGGCCCGCTCGCTGACGCCGGTGACCCGGATGCCCCAGCGCACGTCGGCCCCCGCGGCGGCGGCGCGCTCGAGCAGGTAGTGGTCGAACTCGCGCCGGATGATGCCGTAGCTGGTCGGACGCCGCCAGCCCGTCTCGTGGCGCGAGCCCGCGAACTCGAGCACGCAGCGGTCGAAGGGCTGGATGGTCAGCGGGTACTTGTCGGGGTCCACCTCGAGGTCGGCGAGCGCTTCCGGCGTCACCCACCCGGCGCAGATCTTCACGCGGGGGAAGACCGCCGCGTCGAGCACGAGGGGCCGGAGCCCCGCGCCGGCAAGCCGCCAGGCCGCGGTGCTGCCGCCGGGCCCTCCGCCGACCACGATCACGTCGTGATCCATCACCGCCTCCACAGCGACAGGAAGATGGACAGCTTCCGGAACGGCGTGACCTGGAGGCTCTCCACCGCGTTCGCCACCTCCATCGTGGCGAAGAGGTCGCCCTCGAGATCGAGCCGGCTCTGCACGTACGCCTCCGCGAAATTGTACGGCGAGGGATCGCGGATCAGCGAGAGGAAGGTTTCCGGGCTCTTGATGACCGCGGTGCACACCGGGGCGCGGGCGCCGAAGCGCACCTCCTGGCCGTCCCACAGCCGGAAGGCGAACGACGCGGGCAGTCCGCCGAAGACCTCTCGGAGGATGGCGGCGGCGCGCCCGGGGGTCGGCGTCGGTAGGAGCGAGCCCAGCATCAGCCGCGGATGGTCTTCATGACGTCGGGGTTCTCGAAGGCACGCCTGGGCTCCCCTTCGAAGATGATCTCGCCGCGGTCGATCGCGTACAGCCGGTCGGCGACCCGCGAGGCGGTCATCAGGTTGGACTCCGCGATCAGCAGCGAGATGCCCATCGCCTTGATCTGCTTCACCGCGTCGATGAACCGGCTGACCACCACCGGGGCCAGGCCCTCGAAGGGCTCGTCCAGGAGCAGGATCGACGGCGACAGGGTCATGGCACGGCCGATGGCCACCATCTTCTTCTGCCCGCCCGAGAGGTAGAGACCCCGACGGCCGGTGAACTGGGCGATCTCCGGGAAGAGCGCGAGCACCCGCTCGTCGATGCCGTTGTCGCCCCGCACCGGCTTGCCGGCCGCGCGGGCCAGCGACTGGCTGATCAGGAAGTTCTCGGCCACCGTGAGGTCCGGGAAGATCCCGGCGTCCTCCGGGGAGTAGCCAATCCCGGAGAGCGCGCGCCGGTGCGTGGCGAGCTTCGTGATGTCGCGTCCGCCGAAGACGATGCGCCCGCTCCGGATGGCCAGGAGTCCCATGATGCTGTCGATGGTGGTGGTCTTGCCCGCGCCGTTGCGGCCGACCAGGCAGACCGACTCGCGATCGGCGACCGCCATCGACAGATTGCGGAGCACCTGGGCGGGGCCGCGGAAGACGTTCAGCCGCTCGAGCTCGAGCATGCGGGTCAGGTCGCCTGGGTGCCGAGCAGGTTGGCGGTGACCTGCGGGTTGTTGCGGATCTCGTCGGGGGTGCCGTCGGCCAGGATGCCGCCCTGGTGCATCGCGACGATCCGCGGACAGTAGGTGAAGACCACGTCCATGTCGTGCTCGACGATCACCGCGGTGATGCCGCCCGAGCGCACCACCTGGCTGATGATGTCCATGATCGGAGTCTTCTCGCGCGTGCTGACTCCGCTGGTCGGCTCGTCCAGGAAGAGCAGCTTGGGCCGCAGCGCATAGGCCACCGCCACGTCCAGCAGCTTGCGCTCGCCCTGGGACAGCCCGCCCGCGGACATCCCGGCCCGGCTCACCAGCCCGAAGTCCCGGAGCACCGCGGCGGATTCGTCGCGGACCTCTCGGTCAGAAGCCGCGAGGGAAAGCAGCCGCCGCGTGCGGCCCTGCCGCGAGAAGATGGCCAGGGCCACGTTGTCCTGCACGCTCAGCTGGTCGAACAGGTTGACCAGCTGGAAGCTCCGCGCGATGCCCAGCTCGATCTTCCGGTGGATGGACGCGCGCGTGATGTCGTGCCCCTCGAACTCGACCACCCCCGAGTCGGGTGGGATGAGGCCGCTGATCAAGTTGATGAGGGTCGTCTTGCCCGCCCCGTTGGAACCGATGAGGGCCAGCACCTCGCCCGCGCTGACCCGGAAGTCCACGTGGTCGACCGCGTGGGTGTCCCCGAAGGACTTGGCGAGCCCGCTCGTCTTGAGGATGTCCACGCTCAGGCCGCCTCCACCTTGGCCGGCCGCAGGGCCAGCCGTCGCAGGGTGCCGACGATGCCCGCGGGGAGCGCCAGCACGAGGACCACCAGCACGATGCCCAGGACCATCTGCCAGTACACGGTGTGGCCCACCGCGTAGGTCTCGAGGTAGTTGTAGATGACCGCGCCCACGATGGGGCCGAAGAAGGTCTGGAAGCCGCCCAGCACCGTGAAGAACACCATCTTGCCCGAGAAGGTCCAGTGCAGGATGTCGGGCGTGGTGAGCCCGTTGAGCGGCACCCACAGCGCCCCCGCGATGCCGGTGAAGACGCCGGAGATGACGAAGGCCACCCAGCGATAGTGCCAGACCTGCACGCCGACGAACTCGGCGCGCGTCTCGTTGTCGCGAATGGCCTGGAGCGCCTTGCCGAAGGGGGAGTGCACGATGACCCACATCACGGCCACGCAGATCACGAACATCGCGAGCACGTAATAGTAGTAGCGGTGCGAGAGGAACTCGAACTTGTCGTTGCCGGCCCGGACGTAGCCGCCGAGCAGCGTGGGGGTGGGCACCCGCAGGCCGTCGCTGCCGCCGGTCACCCAGAAGAACTTGAAGGCGAGGCTCCACAGCACCTGGGACAGGGCCATGGTCAGGATGCCGAAGAAGATCCGAGTGTAGCGGACGCAGAGCAGCCCGAAGAGCGCGGCGATCGCGCCCGAGGCCACGATGCCGCCCAGCACGAAGGCCTCCATCGAGTCGAGCTTGGCGTACTTCACGATGAAGGCGACCGCGTAGGCTCCCGCGCCGAAATAGGCGGAGTGGCCGAACGAGAGCAGGCCAGTGTAGCCCAGGAGCAGATTGAAGCCGAGGGCGGCGATCGCGAAGACGAGGCCGTAGGAGAGCAGCACGGTCTGGTACGGCGGGACCACGAACGGCAGCACGATCAGGGCGAGGAGAACCGGGGCGGACCAGGCGGCGACGCGAGCCGGCTGCGTGCCCACCGCGGTCACGCGCGTCCCAGGATGCCCGCGGGTCGCACCAGCAGCACGACCGCGGCCATCAGGTAGAGCACCGCCAGCTCGATCTCCGGGAAGAAGGTGATGCCCGCCTCGCGCACGATGCCGACCATCAGGGCCCCGATCAGCGCCCCCTCCAGGCTGCCCAGGCCGCCGATGACCACGACCACGAAGGCGAGGATCAGGGCGTCGACGCCCATGCCGAGCACCGCGCCCTGCTGCGGCACGATCACCGCGCCGCCGAGACCGGCCATGAAGCAGCCCAGCGTGAAGGCCTGCACGTAGACGCGGTTGACGTTGACGCCGAGGGCGGAGGCCATGCGCATGTTCTGGGAGGTCGCGCGCAGCACCACCCCGAACTGGGTCCGGTAGACGAAGGCCCAGAGCCCGGCCGCCGCGATGCCGCCGACCACGATGACGAGCAGGTTGTACGTCGGGTAGATCGACTCGCCGATGGTGAGGCTGCCGAGCGCCTCGTAGAGCGCGCTCACCTGCAGCGGGTACGGGCCCCACAGGAGCCGCATGAGGTCTTCCAGGATCAGGAGCAGGCCGAAGGTGATCAGCAGCTGATACTCCTCGGCGCGGCGGTACAGCGGCCGCAGCAGCGTCGGCTCGAGCAGGGCGCCCAGCGCCGCCGCCCCGAGCGCGCCCACCGGCAGCAACAGGTACAGCCACAGGCTCGCCTCGGTGGCGCCGCCGAGCGCGCGGCCGACCGCCCACGCGGTGACGTAGGCGCCGAAGGCGTAGAGGTTGCCGTGGGCCATGTTCACGATGCGCATGACCCCGTAGATGAGGCTCAGCCCGCCCGCGATCAGGAACATCACCGACGCGTACAGCAGCGCGTTGAGGAGGTGGACGACCAGGGTGTCCATCGGCCGATAAGATGCCCTACTTCATGGCGCGCCATCAACCCGGAACTGGGCCGTCGCGATCTCCGGCCCCACCAGGTTGTCGCCCAGGGCCAGCGCCACCAGCGCGGTGTAGCGGCCCGGCTTGAGCCGGCCCTTCAGGTCGATGATGAGGCGGGAGGCCTGGACCTCGCGCGAGACCCCCGCCGCCACCACCCCGCCGTCCGGGCCCAGGATCACGTAGCGGCAGACCGGCACGTCGACCTTGTCCTCGTCGGGGGAGCCCAGGGGCTCGCGGACGAGGCGGAAGTCCCGCAGGAACTTCTCGGTGCGCTCGATCTCCGCGCTCACCTCCAGCCGGTCGCCGCGCGCGGTGATGCGCGAGACGTAGGCACGCCGCGGGATCGCGAAGCGGTCGTAGCTCCCCACCCCGAGCGGATTGTTCATGTCGCGGAAGACCTGCAGGACCACCGCGCCCTCGGTCCACTTCTCGAGCTGATAGGGGCCGTTGGTGACCAGGTAGTGCCCCCGCCGCTGGGCGAACTGGCGGAGCGCCGCCCAGCGTGTCTGCGCCTCGTCGGCGCCCACCAGCCGCCGGAGCGGCTCCGGGATGTGGTTGGCACCGGCGAGGCCGTCCAGCACGCGCCCCAGCTCCTCCCGCGTGCGGGCATCGCGCGCGAGGTCGAGCCAGCGCACCCTGCGGCGCCTGGCCTCGGCGGCCGAGAAGGCGCCGACCCCGCGCCGCACCGCCTCCTCCATCAGCGCGGTCACGTGCCAGGGCACCGCGCTCCAGGGCGGAGCCAGCGCCGCGAGCTCCTGCGGATCGGTCGACCCGGTCTTGAGATAGACCTCGATCACCGGGATCACGTAGGTGAATGTGATGTCGCTGTAGCGCCGAACCTCGCTCTCCACGCCGACCAGGCGGACGGCGGCCAGCGCCGCGCGGGAGACCGCGGTGGCCGCGTCCACCGCCGGGTCGTAGTCGGCGGCGCCGGCGCGCCGCGTGCCCCAGCGCGCCGCGAAGCTGTACGGATAGAGCGCGTCCGCCGGCGTGACCCGCGTGTTGTCGTGAGCGGCCGAGCCCCAGAGCCGGTACGTGACCCGGGCGCGCGCCGTCTTGCCCTTGCCTACCGGCTGCAGCAGGCCCGTGCCCGGCTCGGGCAGCAGCGCGTCCTCGGGAATCTCGAGGCCGGCCGGTCCGGCGACCTGCACTCCGGCGGGCACCGCGCGATGCGGGACGGCGGAGGCCGCGTAGGGGGCGGGCAGCAGCGCGGGATCGCCCATCGCGGCCCAGATGAGGCGCCCGGCCGGGTCGGTGAAGCCCGCGACCGGGTTCCACGCCGCAACGGGCCGCGAGCCGATGGCGACTTTGAGCCAGCCGTTCCAGGGGAAGTCCTTGAGCTTCACCGTGCGCACGAAGATCTCGGAGTCGAAGCCGGCCTGGGAGTCCCAGGCGATGTTCTCCACGCCCTGGGAGAACTCGGAGTTGAACGGCTCGCGTCGGAGGGTGTAGCCGAGCACCGCGCGCTCGCAGCCGGCGGTCAGATGGGAGACGAGGCGTCGCTCGAGATCGGCGCGCTCGGCGGCGCCCGCGTAGGCCCCGGTCGTCAGCCGGCGATAGAGATCATCCGCGACCTGTCGGGCGGCGGGGTCGGCCATCGACGGCGACAGCAGGAGGTAGGCGTGGAACCATCCCTCCTTCGCCCACGGCGGGCCCGGGAACTCACCGGTCCCGATTCCCTGTGCGGCGAGCAGGGTCCGGAGATCGACCTCCTCGACGGCGACGGCGGGCTCTTTCGCCTCGGTCTTCTCCTTCGACTGCGCCAGCAGACGTTCGGCTACAACTCCGCGTAGGGACAGGCGTGGGGGCGGTCCGGCCGGCACGCCCTCGACGGCCTTCTTGGCAGCCTGGGCCAGGTCGTATTGCTGGAGGTAGTCGGCGTGATGGGGCGTGACCGGATACGGGTGCGCCACGAAGCCGGCTCGCGCGGCGCCGAGACGCTTGCCGATACGCTGGGCGGCCAGGCAGCGCGACTCGCCGGATGAGCCGGCCGCGGGCGTGGCGACCAGGTAGCCCTGGAGCGACTCGACTCCCGTCACGTTGGAGGGCAGACGCGAACCGGCGAAGGGATCGGCGCCGATGTAGGCGTGCAGGGTGCTGTTGCGGAGCTGGGCGGCCGCCGCGGCGGGCGTCAGCGTCTCGAGGCGGATCTCCTGCGGGTAGTAGCCCGGGTAGAACGGCAGCTCGTGCCCCGCATGCGCGGGTCGGGCGAGCAGCACGAGCAGGAGGAGGAGGCCGAGCGGGAGATGGAGGCGCTTGGCGATCTCGGCACCAGCCTCACCGCCTGCCCTGTCGCCGCCGGCCCCCTCCCGGCCCGCCGCCTCAGCACCCGCCCCCTCACCCTGCCCTCTCCCCCTCGCGGGGGAGAGGGAGAGGGGGGAGCGGCTCAGGCCTTGACCGTGGGCCAGGTCTTGTCGATCCAGGTGTAGGTCGAGGTCGGCTCACCCTTGGGCCAGCCGGGAGGCGCCGTGATGTTGCGGATCGGGATCGTGATGATGCGGGTCGGATCCAGGATCTGGAACGGATAGTCGGGCGAGTTGATGCTGAAGCCCGTCATCGCGTCCTTGTAGCCCTGGTGGGTGTCGGGACGGATGTAGACGTAGCCCGCCGGCCCGGGATGCATCATGCCCTCGAGCTGGCTGATGAGCGCGTCGTCGTCGGGCCAGCCGCCGGTCAGCCGGTTGGCCTTCTCCACCGCGGTCTTCAGCATGTACAGGGTGGAGTACGCGCCCTCGGACTGGAAGTTCGGGTACTCCTTCCACCGGTCGAAGTACTTCTTCACGAACTCGGTGTTGAGCGGCCAGCGATTGTTGGGCGGATAGTTGAAGTAGTAGTTGGAGTGCACGCCCGCGATGGCGCCCTCCGGATGATCCTTGCCGATCGCGTGGGGAGCGACCCCGAAGGCGATCGTGCTCGCGAACTTCATCTTCTTGAACATGTCGTAGCGGAGGGCCTGCTTGTAGAGCGCCACGTAGTCGCCACCCCACACCGACGACACCAGCAGATCCGGCTTCGAGGCGATGGCCTTCGTGATGTGCGAAGTGAAGTCGGTCGTCCCGAGCTTGGGCCAGCCCTCCGAGACGGTCTGGGCGCCCGGCACCATCTTCTTCATGACGATGTTGAAGTGGTCGAAGGCGTTGCGCCCGTAGGAGTAGTCGGGATGGATGTGGGCCATCCGCTTGATCGACTTGCCCCAGGTCATGGCCGCGGCCAGGGCGCAGGTCACGCCGTCGGCCGACTGGATGTTGGTGATGCGGAAGATGTAGTGCGGATTCGGCACCGCCTTGTCGAACAGGAAGTCGGTGCAGCCGTCGACGAAGATCGTGAGCATCTTCAGCTCTTCGGCCACCGGCCCGAGCGCGGGGGTGTTGCCGCTCGAGATGACGCCGGTGAAGAGGTCGGCTTTCTCGGAGAGCTTGAGCCGCCGCATCTCCTTCACGTTGGCGTCGGTGCCCGCGTTCTCGTCGGCCTTCAGCGTCTCGATCTTCCGCTTGCCGAGCAGGCCGCCCTGCGCGTTGATCTCCTCGGCGGCGAGCGTGTGCCCCTTGAAGGACGGCTCGCCCAGGACCGCGGCGGCGCCGGTGAAGAAGGTCATGTGGGCAATCTTGTACGGGGTGTCCGGGATGTTGCCCTTCGGCTGTGCGTGCGCCTGCGAGACGAGCGGCACCGCGGCCAGCGGCACGCCGGCGGCCGCCGCCGCGCCGGCGGCGGCCGTGCCGACGGTCACACCCAGACGGGCCAGGAAATCGCGCCGACTCACTTCTTGCGTCATGTGTCTGCCCTCCTCGTTGGGGGGACGGTAGGGAACCCCAGGTGCGGAACCGCTCCGATCATCCGCCGCCATACTGCCCCACACTCCGAGCCGATCGCAAGGAGTTCCGGCGCGGCCGGAGGCCCGCTATAATCGGCCCGGCAGGCCGAATGGGCAGCCTCGGACGCGTGTCGACAGGCATCGGGTGGGCGCTCCGGGCGCACTGGGGCATCTTCGCCGCCGTCACCTCGGTCGTCCTGGCCCTGGACGTCCTGGTCCCGGTCGTCGTGCTCTCCCTGGCCCGCAAGCCGGTCGACTACTTCACGTTCAATCCCTGGCTGCCGAGTCTGCCGGGGTACCTGGCCTCGGGGAAGGGCCCGCTCTCCGAGCGCCTGGACAAGGCGTGGGGCCTGGCCCTCTTCTGGTTCTCGGCCGACGGCGTCTTCGGCATCGACTGGGGCTTCGCGGTGACCACGGCCGACCTGGCCCGCTTCGCCCTGATGGCGCTCCTGATCGGGGCCTACTTCGCCCTGTGGCGCTACCGCCGCGACCAGACGGGCGCCGCCGGCTGGGGCCTCCGTCTCGGCCGGCAAGGCGGGGCGCTGGGCGCGGCGGGCAGCGTCTGCGGGCTGGCCACGGGCGGCTGCACCGTCATGGGTTGCGGGGCGCCGGTGATCCCGGTGGTCGGCCTGGCATTCGTCGGGCTGTCCAGCGGAACGCTGGTGTGGCTGTCTCAGCTCTCCGTGGTGGCGACCACCGCCGTCATCGTGGGGATGACGGCGGGAATGGTGTATCTCGCGTGGAAGGTCGGGGCCCGGCGGGCCCTCACCCTGCCCACTCCCCTGGGGGGACCGGGCATGAGTCGGGGAGAGGGAGTGACACGGCTCAGCGGCCCTTGAACTGGGGCTCGCGCTTCTCCACGAAGGCGCGGGCGGCTTCCCGGTGGTCCTCGGTCATGCCGGTGCGCGTATGGTGCCAGGCCTCGAGGTCGAGCATGTCCTTCAGCGAGGCGCTCTCCGCCGCGTTCATGTTCCGCTTCATGTAGCGATAGGCCACGCGCGGCCCGCGGGCCAGCCGGGAGGCCAGCGCCATGGTCTCCTCCTCGAGCCGCGCGTCGGGCACGACGCGATTGACGAGCCCGAGGCCGAGGGCCTCCTGCGCATCCAGCAGGTCCGCGGTGAAGTACAGCTCGCGCGCCTTCGCGGTGCCCACGAGCTGCGTGAGGTAGTAGCTGCCGCCGAAGTCGCCAGAGTAGCCGACCCGCGCGAAGGCGGTGCCGAGCCGCACCGTGTCGCTGGCGATCCGCATGTCGCAGGCCATCGCGAGCGAGAGGCCCGCGCCCGCCGCCGGCCCGCGCATCATCGCGATGGTCGGCTTCGGCAGCTCGTGGAGCCAGCGCGAGGCCTCCATGCGCGACCGCAGCGCCTGGGCCTTCTCCTCCATGGTCTGCCCACCCAGCTCGGTACCCTCGGCCATTGCCTTGACGTCACCGCCGGCGCAGAAGCCGCGCCCGGCGCCGGTCAGGACGATGACGCCGACCGACGCGTCGTCCGCGAGCCGCGGCAGAGCTTCCAGCAGCGCGTCGAGCATGGGACGCGACATCGCGTTGAGGCGCTCGGGACGGTTCAGGGTGAGCACGGCCACTCCATCCTTCACGTTCTCGAGCAGGTCGGTGGTCATCGGCGCCCCTCCTCTCGGAGCAGCGGCGATTGTACCCCGAGTCCGCCGAGAGGGGCCGGCGATCAGCCGCGCGCGGCGGGGACGCGCTCGGGCTCGGGCGCCGCCGCGGGCGGGGTGTACGGGCGGGGCCGGAAGTCGGCCGGCGAGAAGCCGAGCGGGAGAATGCCGCGCTCGAGCCAGGCGTGCCCGCCCTCCATGACCGACGCGGCCAGCCGGTTCTTGAGCGCGTCGTCGTTGCGCCAGAGATCGGCGAAGAGCCGCCGCACCTTGCGCTCCGCGTTCCGGCAGAACAGATCGGCCAGCTCGCGCGCGCGCTCGGCCTCCGGATACCGGCCGTCGGCCAGCCGGGCCGCGTGGGTGACCGCGGCGGCCATCGCGAACAGCTCCATGACGATGTCCACGCTGCGGAAGAGGAACGCCTGCTTGCGCTCCATGCGGGCGCGGTAGAGCAGCATGCCGTGGAAGCTGGCCCGGGCGAGGCGCCGGGCGCTGCGCTCCACGAAGCGCAGGTGGCGCGCCAGCGCTCCGAACTCGCCGAAGCGACCGGGCGCGGCCAGGCCGCGCAGCCAGAGCATGGGGTACCAGCGGGCGTAGAAGGCGGCCACCCCGGGCAGCGCCGCGCGCTTCTCCGCCGCGGCGCGACGGGGATCGATGAGGGCGCCCGCGACCTCCAGGTGCTTGTCCACCGCCTCGCGGGCCATGAACAGATGCATGATCTCGCTCGAGCCCTCGAAGATCAGGTTGATGCGCAGGTCGCGCATCATGCGCTCGACGCCGATCGGGGCCTCGCCGCGGCCGGCCAGCGACGACTCGGTCTCGTAGCCGCGCCCGCCGCGAATCTGCAGGGTCTGGTCGGCCAGCTCCCAGGCGCGCACCGTGTTCCACTCCTTGGCCGCGGCCGCCTCCAGCCGGATGTCGTAGCCGCCGCGGTCGGCCATCGCGGCGGCGAGGCGCGCCACCGAGTCCATCGCGAAGCCGGTGGCCGCCATGTCGGCGATGCGCTGGCCGATCACCTCGTGCTTCCAGATCGGCGCCCCCCACTGCACGCGGGCGGCCGCCCAGCCACGGCAGATCTCGAGGCAGCGCTTGGCCACGCCCGCGCACACCGCGGGCAGTGTGAGCCGGCCGGTGTTGAGCGTGACCAGCGCGATCTTCAGCCCCTGCCCCTCGCGGCCGATGAGATTCTCGCGCGGCACCCGCACGTTGCGGAAGGTGATGATCCCGTTGGCGAGGGCGCGGAGCCCCATGAAGCGGCAGCGGTACTCGACCTGCACGCCCTCCCACCCGGTCTCGACGATGAACGCGCTGATCCGGCGCGTCTGGGGATCGCGCGCCATCACCACCAGCAGCTCGGCGATGGTGCCGTTGGTGCACCAGAGCTTCTCGCCGTTGAGCACGTAGTGATCGCCCTGGCGCTCCGCGGTGGTCGAGAGGCTCGCCGGGTCGGAGCCCACGCCGGGCTCGGTCAAGGCGAACGCCGAGATCGCCCCGGCCGCGCAGCGGGGCAGATAGCGCGCCTTCTGGGCGTCGGTGCCGAAGAGCTTCAGCGGCTGGGGCACTCCGATCGACTGGTGCGCCGAGAGCACCGCGGCGATGTTGCCGTCGTAGCTGCCGACCAGCTCCATGGCCCGACAGTACTCGGAGACGGTGAAGCCGAGGCCGCCGTACTCCTTCGAAATCTTCATGCCGAAGGCGCCGAGGCGGCGCAGCCCGTCCAGCACCGGCGGCGGGTACTCGCCGCTCCGGTCGATCACGACCGGATCGACCTCCTCCCGGAGAAACGTGCGCAGGCCGTCGACGAAGCGCGCGAACTCCGGTCGCTCCTTGCCCGCGTCCGGGAACGGATGGATGAGATCGAGGGCCAGGCGGCCCAGGAAGAGCTCGCGCAGGAAGCCGCGGCCCTCCCAGGCCTCCTGACGCGACTGCTCGGCTACCCGTCGGGACTCCGACTCGCTCGCCGCCTGCGTCTCGTGTGTCTCCATCCTTCCATTCTAGCGGATGCGCCCAGCCGGCGGTATTCTCCCTTCGGAGGATCCATCATCGCCGACGATCTGATCGAGCAGCGCGTTCGCCAGACACTCGCGGGCCTCGGCCTGGCTCACGAGATGGTCGAGATCGACCCCCAGTACGCCGACACCGCGGCCTTCTGCGCGCAGTACGGCTATCCGATGGAGCAGTCGGCCAACACCATCATCGTCGGCTCCAAGAAGGAGCCGAAGCGCTACTGCGCCTGCGTGGTGCGGGCCACGAAGCGGGTGGACGTCAATCACACCGTGCGCAAGCTGCTGGGCGTCTCCCGCCTATCCTTCGCCGATCCGGAGGAGACGCGCGCCCTCACCGGCATGATGCTGGGCGGGGTGACCGTGTTCGCGCTGCCCCCGGACCTGCCGATCTACGTCGACGAGGGCCTGATGCCCCTGCCCTGGATCATCCTGGGCGGAGGCAGCCGGTCGCTCAAGGTGAAGATCGCGCCCGAGGTCTTTCGCGCGCTGCCCAACGCCTCGGTGGTCCCGGGGCTGGCTCCCGAGCCGTAGCCGCAGCCCGGGGTGACCTGGGTCCGGCCGTCGTCACCGAGCTCGGTCTCGCCACCGAGCTACTCCCGGAGCGCGCCCGCGAGGAGGCCGCGTACCAGGTAGCGCTGGAAGGCGACCACGATGACGATCGGCGGCAGGCTGGCCAGCAGTGACGCAGCCGCGATGTCGCCCCAGGGCACCTCGAACACGCCCGGGAAGAGCGCCAGCGCCACCGGCACGGTCCGGCTCGCCTCGCTGGCCGTGAAGCTGTAGGCGAAGAGGAACTCGTTCCAGGAGAACAGGAAGGCCAGTAGCCCCGCCGAGGCCATGCCCGGCGCGACCAGGGGCAGCACGACCCAGCGCAGGACGCCGAGCCGGCCGGCGCCGTCCACCGCGCCCGCCTCCTCGAGGGCCCGCGGAATCTCCCGGATGAACCCGGCGAGCAGCCAGATCACCAGCGGCAGGGTGAACGACGCGTCGGCCAGCACCAGCGCGAGCCACGTATCGCGGAGACCGAGGGCGCGCAGCAGCAGGTAGAGCGGGCTCACGGTGGCGATCTGCGGAAACGCGGTGGCCGCGATCATGCCGAGCAGGATGACGCGGCGGCCCGGCACCGGCAGCCGGGCCAGCGCGTAGGCGGCGAGCGCGCCGAGCCCCACCGCGAGCGCGGTGCTGAGCAGGGCGATGCCGAAGCTGTTCAGCAGCGCGCGCGGCATCATGCTCTGGCGCAGCACCGCGTCGTAATGGACGAGGGTGAGCCGACTCGGCCAGAGGTGCGTCAGCGGCAGCAGCTCGGCGTCCGGGCGCAGCGAGGTCAAGGCCTGCCAGAAGAAGGGCGCGGCATAGAGGGCGAGGGCGACCAGCACGAGGCCGTCGCGCCGGCGGCCCGACCTCACGCGGGACGCTCCTCGGCGTCGATCAGCCGCAGGTAGGCCACCGCCACCAGCATGACCAGCGCGAACACGACGACCCCGATCGCCGAGCCGAAGCCCACCTGCAGCGTCTGGAAGAGCGAGCGGTAGGCGTAGACCGTGAGGGTCTCGGTGCTCCCGGCGGGCCCGCCGCCGGTGAGCACGAACATGATGTCGAAGGCCCGCAGGGCGTCGAGCGTCCGGAAGAGCAACGCAACCAGCAGGAGGGGGCGCACCAGCGGCCACGTGATCCGCGCGAACGATTGCCAGCCCGCCGCGCCGTCCACGTGGGCGGCCTCGTACAACTCGCCGGGGATGGTGAGCAGGCGCGCGTAGCAGAGCAGCGCCACGAACGGGCTGGAGCGCCACACGTCGGCCCCGATCAGCGCCGGCAGGGCCAGGGCGGGGTCGCCCAGCCAGTTGATGAGCCGGCCGCCGAGCATGAAGTTCACGAGGCCGCCCGCCGGATGGTAGAGCCACTCGAACATCTTTGCGGTCACCACCGACGGCAGGGCCCAGGCCAGGAGCAGGAGCCCGAGCGCGACCCGGCGCGCGCGGCGCTGGCCGCGCAGGCCGAGCGCGATGGCCAGGCCGAGCGCGCACTCCAACGCGACCGAGACCACCGCGAAGACCGCGGTCACCCACGCCGCGCTCCAGAAGCGGGGGTCCACCGCGAGGAACGCGTAGTGATCGAGGCCGGCCCAGCGCGAGATCGAGAACACCGGAATGCGGTAGTGCAGCGAGAGCCAGATCACCCAGAGCGCCGGATACACGGTGAGCCCGCCCAGGACCGCCAGCGCGGGCGCGAGCAGGAGCCAGCCGAGGCGGCGATCGGTCACGGGCGGATGGCCCGCCGCAGGTGATCGATCTGGACCGACGCGTCCGCGATGGCCCGCTCGGGCGACTTGCGGCCCACCAGCACCGCGGAGAACTCGGGCTGCAGCGTGGTCGACAGCATCAGGTAGTACGGCGTGATCGGGCGCGGGTGCCCCCGCTCGGTCAGGCCGAGCAGCGCGGGCAGGCTCGGGTCGCGCGCGACCAGCGCGGGGTCGTGATAGAGGGCCGGGCGCGAGGGCCGCAGCGCCGCCCCCTCGGTCATCGCGCGCTGGGCGGCCTCGCTCGTGAGGAAGCGGACCAGCTCCACCGCGAGGGCCGGATGCCGACTCCCCGCGCTCACCGCGAGATGGGCCCCGCCGGTCGAGGCGGCGCCCACCGGGCCGTGGGCGAGGCGCGGCAGCGCGGTCACCCCGACCTTGCCGCGCACCCGCGAGTCCGGCAGCTCGAAGAGGTCGAGCGCGTACGGCCAGCTCCGGAGGAAGATGGCCCGGCCGTCGCCGAAGGGGCGGCGCGTCAGCTCCTCGTCGGCCGCGGTCACCCACGCGGGGCTGATCCCGCTCTCGATGAGCCCGCGCAGGAACGCGAGCGACTCGCGCGCGCGCTCCCGGTCCGGGAAGGGGCGGCCCGCGTCGTCCAGGAGCCGCGCCCCGTTGGCCCACAGCGCTTCCAGCACGTTGACCATGCCGCCTTCGTATTGCTTGCCCTGCCAGAGATAGCCGTCGAGGCGCGCGTCGCTCTCCCGCGCGCGGATGTGGCGGACCTGCTCGACGAGCGCGTCGTAGGTGCGGGGCGGCGCGAAGCCGTAGCGGGCGAGCAGATCGCTCCGGTAGTAGAGCAAGCCCACGTTCATGAACCACGGCAGGGCCCAGAGGCGACCGTTCTCCCGCGCGGGCTCGATGGCCGAGGGAAAATGCGCGTCGATCTCGGCCGGCGGGACGAAGGGCGTGAGCTCCAGGATCCAGCCCGCCCGCGCGAACTCGGGCACCCAGATCACGTCGAGCATCATCACGTCGAAGGGCGGCGTGCCACCTTCGAGGTTGATCACGTAGAACTGGTGCTGCTCGTCGCTGCTCCAGGTCAGCGCCTCGCTGACCACGCGCACGCCCGGATGCTCCGCCTCGAAGCGCCGCAGCAGACCGGGCACCGGATCGCTCGGGCCGAGGATCTTGGCGTGCTTGAAGACCAGGGTCACCGGGGCCCCGGCGGCCGGGCGCTCGCCGCAGCCGCTCGACAGCAGGCCGAGGGCGAGCAGGAGCAGGAGGGTCGGGCGGCCGAGCGAGACGACGGAGCGCCCCGGGCCGGGGATCATGGTCGGGTGGCTCGGCGGGTCAGCCCGCGCCGAGCAGATCGCGCAGGGCGCGGCCCTCGCTCCTGAGCCAGTCGAACAGGATGCTCACGTCCCAGCCCATGCAGAAGTGGCGGACGCCGAGGTCGAGATAGGCCTTCGCCTCGCTCGGATGCGAGATCTCCGCGCGCGGGGCGATGCCCATGGCCAGGGCCGTCTTGATCACGTGACGCTCCGCCTCGACGACGCGCGGATGATTCCACTGCCCGGCGAGGCCGATGCTCATCGAGTAGTCGGCGGGCCCGAACTGCACCATGTCCACGCCCGGGACCGACAGCAGCGCCTCTAGGTTGTCCACCGCGGAGGCCTTCTCGATCATGATCGCCACCACCGCGTCGTCGAGGGCCTGGACAAACGCGGGCGAGCCCACGTCGACCACGTAGCCGACGTCGCGGCGCATGCCGACGCCGTGGAGGCCGCCGGCCTCCGGCGTCTCCGCCCGCACGCTGCGCACGCATTCGCGCACATCCTCGGGGGTCCGCGGGTCTGCGAAGAGCAGGTTCTGGATCCCCGCCCCGATCGCGCGCACGGCCAGATACGTGCGCGGCTGCTGCTCGACCTTGAACATCGCGGTCATGTGGTCGAAGGTGTCCACCGCCCGCGCGAGGTTCTCGAGGGCGAAGAGATCGTAGGGCGCGTACTCGCCCACGAACTCCACGTAGTCGAAGAGGCCGGTGTGGCCGACCAGCTCCACCACCGCCGGCCACGCGGAGTGGACGTGCGTGCCGAGCGAGGGCCGGCCCGCCCGCAGCCGCTCACGCAGTCGATTGCGTCGCATGCGGCGAGTCTAGGGGGGCGGATGCGCCCCGTCAATCCGCGCGCTATACTCTGCCGGTGCCCGACGTCGCCGGTCCCCTCGCCGACCTCGTGATCCTCGATCTCACCCGCGTGCTCGCCGGCCCCTACTGCACGCGCCTGCTCGCCGACCTCGGCGCGCGCGTCGTCAAGATCGAGCGCCCTGGCGAGGGCGACGACATGCGGAAGAACCACCTGCAAGTCGAGCCCGGCCGCGCCGATCAGTCCACCTACTTCATCCGCATCAACGTGGGCAAGCAGAGCGTGGCGGTCGATCTGAGCCACCCGCAGGGCCGCGGGGTGATCGCGGATCTCTGCCGCGTGGCCGACGTCTTCGTGGAGAACTTCGCCCCCGGGGTGGCGGACAAGCTCGGCCTCGGCTACGGCGCGATGGCCGCGATCAAGCCCGACCTCGTCTACTGCTCGATCTCCGGCTTCGGTCAGACCGGCCCGTGGCGCGAGCGGCAGGCCTTCGCCCACATCATCAACGCGGCGTCCGGGATGATGCACCTCGACCAGGGCGATCTGGACGCCCCGCGCGCGTCGAACCTCCAGGCCGCCGACGTGCTGGCGGGCACCCACGCCTTCGGGGCCATCCTGGCCGCCCTGCGCCGCCGCGACCGCACCGGGCAGGGCGCGTACCTGGACGTCTCGATGCTGGAGGCGCTCATCGCGGCCGACGACGTCTCGTACGCCGCGGTGCTCAACGGCGGCGAGTCGCAGGGCTCGCCCCGGCCGGCCATGGGCGTCTTCGCGGTCGGCGGGCGTCACTTGGCGCTCCAGACCGGCGGGGCGGCCGCGCTGTGGCCGCGCCTGCAGGCGCTGCTCGACCGGCCCGACCTGGCCACCGACCCGCGCTTCGCGACGCCGGATCAGCGCCGGCGCCACTGGCCCGCGCTGCGCGACATCATCGGGGAGTGGCTCGCGCGGTTCGCCAGCGTGGACGAGGCGCTGGACGCGCTGCGCGGCGCGCGCATTCCCGCGGCGGCGGTGCTCATGCCGCAGGAGGTCGCCGAGCACGCGCACCTGAAGGCGCGCGGTGCCTTCCCCACCGTCCCGCACCCGGGGCGCGGCGAGGTGCGCGTGACCGCCACTCCGTTCCAGATCGACGGCCGGGCCACCGCGCCGGCCGGCGCCGCCCCGTATCGGGTCGGCGAGCACACCCGCACGGTGCTCACGCAGCTGCTGGGCTACAAGGACCGCGACATCGACGAGCTGGCCCAGGCCGGCGCCATCGAGGCGCCCTGAGGCGCAGCCGGGAGGAGGCAGCGACCATGGCGGCGACACCCATGACCGGCGGCGAGGCGCTCGTGCGCTCGCTCTACAACGAGGGCGTGCGGGTGGTCTTCGGGCTGCCCGGCGTCCAGCTCTACGGCGTGATGGCCGCGCTGCGGGACGAGCCGCGCATCCGCTTCATCACCACGCGCCACGAGCAGGCCACCAGCTTCATGGCGGACGGCTACGCGCGCGCGGGCGGCGACTTCGGCACCGCGCTGGTGGTGCCCGGACCAGGGCTTCTCAATACGTTGTCCGGCCTCTCCACCGCGTACTCCGCCTCCTCCCCGGTGCTGATGCTCTCCGGTCAGATCCCCCGCGACAGCATCGGCCGGGACATCGGCCTCCTCCACGAGGTCAACGATCAGCAGGACTGCATCGCCCCGGTCACCAAGTGGCGGCGGCGGATCCTCGCGGTGGCCGACGTGCCCGCCGCGGTTCGCGAGGCGGCGCGGCAGCTCCGCTCGGGACGGCCGCGCCCGGTCGAGATCGAGATGCCGCCCGAGACCATGGAGGACGAGGGCCTGGCCGAGCTGCTGCCGCCCGCCGAGATCGAGCGGCCCGCCGCGGCCGCGCGGGACATCGATCGGGCGGCCGAGCTGCTGCTCGCCGCGCGGGCTCCGCTGATCTACGCGGGCGGCGGCGTCCATCTCTCCGGAGCCCACGACGCCCTCGCCGCGGTGGCCGAGCACCTGCAGGCCGGAGTGGCCCAGTCCGCCGAGGGCAAGGGCGCGGTGAGCGATCACAACCCGCTCTCGCTGGGCGCCGCGTTCTGGCGCGAGTCGCCGCTGCGCGCGCACATCCACGAGGCCGACGTGGTGCTGGCGGTGGGCAGCCGTCTCGCGACCGTGTCGTTCAAGCCCGGCACCCGCATCGTCCAGATCGACGCCGACGAGCGTGAGATCGGCCGCAGCCACCCGGACACCCTGGGTTTGGTCGGCGACGCGCGGGCCACGCTCGAGGCGTTGCTCGAGCGGCTGCGCGCCGCGTTCTCGCCCCGCGCCTCGCGCAAGGCCGAGCACGAGGCGCTGCGCGCGCGCATCGCCGCCGACGACACGATGGAGCCCAACGCGTCGATCCTCCGGTCGCTGCGCGCGGGCATGCCCGAGCGCGCCATCCTGGTCGCGGGCATGACCCAGATCGGCTACTACTCGCGGCCGTTCTGGCCGGTGTACGAGCCGCGCACGTACCTGTCGTCGTCGTACTCCGGCAACCTGGGCTACGCCTACCCGGTGGCGCTCGGCGCCAAGGTGGCGCGCCCGGATCGGCCGGTGGTGTCGGTGTCGGGCGACGGGGGCTTTCTCTTCAACGCCCAGGAGCTGTCGACCGCGGTGCGCCACCGCATCAACGTGGTCGCGGTGGTCTTCAACGACGGCTCGTACGGCAACGTGGCGCGCGACCTCGACGAATCCTGGGGCGGACAGTACGGGGCCGAGCTGGCCAACCCCGACTTCATGAAGCTGGCCGACGCCTTCGGCGTGCTCGGCCTGCGCGCCACCGAGCCGACGCAGGTCGGACGGCTGGTCCGCGAGGCGATCGACCGAGACCGGCCGGCCCTGGTGGAGGTACCGGTGGGGCGGATGGATCGGCCGAAGTTCTTCACCCCGCGGCGGAGCCCGGTCAAGGTCCCGCGGTAACCGGAGCGGCTCGGACGAAGGAGCGGGAGCCATGGCGGCGCCGGCCCTCGTGGAGCGCGCCCCGGCGGAGCGTCTGCAGTTCCTGGACGCGGTGCGGGGCTTCGCGCTGGTGCTGATGATCGTCAACCACACCGGGCGCTGGTGGCAGGACGGCACCATGGGCTGGCCGCGCTACAACCTGATCTACACGAGCATGGCGGTCGGCGCGCCGCTCTTCCTGTTCCTGGTGGGCTTCTGCCTGCCGCTGTCCTACGCGCGGCGGGCCGCCGCGGGCGGCGGCGCGTCGATGGACCGCGGAGTCGCCGCCAAGTTCCTCCAGCGCGGGGCGCGGCTCGTGCTCGCCTCGTGGCTCCTGAACTTCCTGGTATTCCGCGACGAGCCTTTCTGGGAAGGCGGCGTGCTGCAGACCATCGGCCTCGGCATCATCTTCGGCTTCCCGCCGATGCGGCTGCTCCATCACCGGGTTGCCCGCTACGCGCTGCTCGCGGTGGCGATCGGGCTGTACGTGCTGTTCTCGGTCTCGTTCCCGGCGCTCGTCGGCTGGCTGCCCGCCCATCCGGTGATCGGTCGGACCCTCTTCTTCGAGTTCCCGCCGTGGCCGTGGATCTCGCTGGTCTGGGTCGGCCTCGTCCTCGGCTGGGCGTGGGCCCACCAGGAGACCGCGCAGCGGCGCGCGCGCTATCTCTGGCTCATGAGTGGCGCCGGCGTCGCGCTCCTGCTCGCCTTCGCGGCCTGGGACGCCGCGCACGGCACGCCGGTCCATCTCTCGCTCGCCTTCAAGCGCGATTTCATCTTGAACAATCACTGGACCCCGCGCGGGGTCACCAATCTGCTGGGCTTCGGGGCCGTGTTCTGCGCTCTCGGCCTCGCCTACTACCTGGTCGAGGTGCGCCGACTGCCCGCGGGCTGGCTCGTGATCCTCGGGCGCACCTCGCTCATGCTCTACTTCCTCCACCACTTCATCGTCTTCTCCCTCACCAGCGAATGGCTCGGCTGGAAGCTCAACGACTGGTGGCAGTACTCGCTGGCCAATGCGGTCCTCATGGTCCTCCTCGTGTTCCTGGGAAAGCTCTGGCTCGGCATCCGCGGCGCGGCCTCGCGCCGCCTGCAGCCGGCCTGGCGCTGAGTCGCTGCTCATTCCGGGACGAGGCGCTGACGATTTGTGTGCCGCGGGCGGGCGTCTGCCCGGCAAGCGGACGATTTCACGGCGAATGATGTCTGGCGCGGCTCTTGCTGACCACGAGAGCATGCCCGAGCGCCCGGCCCGTCGCCCGCAGGTTCTCGTCGTGGACGACGAGACGATCATCGCCCGGCTCATCGCCGACATGCTGGGCGGCGAAGGCTACGAGGTCGACACCGCCCCGAACGGCATCGTGGCCCTCGAGCGGATCGCCGGCCGGGACTACGATCTCATCCTGAGCGATCTGCGGATGCCCGAGCTCGACGGCTTCGGCTTCTATCACGAGCTCGAGCAGGAGCGGCCGGATCTGCTCCGGCGCCTCGTCTTCATCACCGGCGCGTCGGAGTACGCCGACGGCTCGGGCGTCATCGGCGACGTGCCAGTGCCGGTGCTCACCAAGCCGTTCGACCTGACCGAGCTGCAACGCGTCGCGCGGGAGACACTCTCCATCTCGCTCCCCTGAACCCCGTCGGGCTCCTGACGAACGTCCCGCCGCTGACGAATCCGCGTCGCGGCCGGTGCGCCGACCTTCACGAAATCTGACGCTTGGCGGCGGCACTGCGTGGCATGGGCCATGCTCCCCATGCGGCCATGCAGAAAGCCCTCGCGATGTGGCTCATGCTCGCGGCCGGCGGTGGCGCTACTCAGCCGGACGCGGCCCCGCTCCAGGTGGTGCAGAGCGCGACCGACCGGGTGCTGCAGATCGTGCAGGACTCACAGCTAGCTGCACCAATCAGCCAGGAGCGGCGACGCGCGGAGGTGCAGCGCATCGCCGACCGCCTCTTCGACTTCCCGGAGATGGCCCGCCGGGCGCTGGCCCTGCACTGGCGCGAGCGCTCCCCGCAGGAGCAGAGCGAGTTCGTGGCGGTGTTCAAGCAGCTGCTGGGCCGCGCCTACATCGGCCGGCTCGAAGGTTATACGGGCGAGCAGATCGTGTACCTGGGCGAGACGGTCGATGCCGAGTTCGCGACGGTCCGCTCCAAGATCGTCACCGGCCGCGGCACCGAGATCGGGGTGGACTACCGGCTGCACCTGGTCGGCTCGCGCTGGATGGTCTATGACGTCGCGGTTCAGGGCGTGAGCTTCGTGGCGAACTATCGCGGCCAGTTCGACAAGATCATTCGCGCCTCGTCGTACGCGGCGCTGGTGCGCGAGCTCAAGAGCAAGTACGCGGACGCGCCCCGGGCCGCCCGCCCGGCGCCCGCGCCGGCGCCCACCGCCGCCGCGCCCGCGATGCCCGCGTCCATCGCTCCCACGGCGCCGGCCGCCGACCCCGAACAGAGTCCCGCCGAGACGACGCCCTAGCCGTCGGGGTCTCCCCGAGCCGCGGGCCCGGACGGCCCCGCCTCGGTGCGCGCCCCCCCGCTCGCCCGCCGGTCGCTGACGCCGGCCCACCGCGTCCCTTCCTCTGCTCCTCCCCGAAGGCCCCCGGCCGGTTGCTGCCGCTCGTCACTCTGATAGACTCGGCGGGGCCCCGGCCCGACGACCGAGAGGAGCGCACGATGCGCGGCGTGATGACGGCGGTGCTGCTGTGGATGCTTGCGATGGGCCTCGTCACCGGCTGTAGCCGCAGCAAGGAAGATCTCCTCGACAAGTCGCGCGGGATCACCGCGCGCGCCGACCTCGAGCGGGCGCTGGGCAAGCCGAGCGAGGTCAACAAGCTGGGCCCGGTGGAGCAATGGACCTACCAGGCCTCGAACGGCACCGTGGTGTTCCTCATCGTGGGCGACACGGTCACGCTGCAGGCGGCGGTGCCGGACAAGAGGACAGACAAGAAGACCGACCAGAAGTAGGAGGAACAGGACCGTGAGCGACACCCGAAGCGAAGCGGTGACCGATGCCCTGACTCGCCGAATCGACCGACTCGAGCGCGAGAACCGGCGCCTGCGGCGGTACGGCACCCTGACCGTCGTCGGCCTGGCCGCGCTCCTCGTGATGGGCCAGACCGCTCCCGCCCCGGTGGGCAACGCCGTCGAGGCGGAGCGGTTCGTGCTGCGCGACAGCGCCGGCAACGTACGCGCCACCCTGGGGCTGCGGCCCGACGGCACCGCGGCCCTCGCGCTCGCAGACGACACGCAGCAGGAGCGCGCGCTCCTGAGCGTCAGCCGGGACGGACAGGCCGGCGTGGAGCTGTCCGAGCGCGCCAGCGGCCGCGTGCGCGCCGGGCTCACCGTGCGCGCCGACGGCACCGCGCAGCTCGCCCTGCTCGACCAGGCCGATCGGCCGCGCGTCGAGCTGCGCGCGTACGGCGACGGCCGCCCGAGCCTCACCCTGCTCGACCAGGCCGGGCGGCCGCGCTCGCTCCTGGCCCTCACCGCCGAGGGCGCGACCGGCCTCACCCTCTACGATCGCAACGGCCGTCGCCGCACCGCCATGGGGCTCGAGCCCGCAGGGCCGCCCGCGATCTGGCTGTACGACGGCGAGGGCAACGGCCGCGCGATGCTCGCGGTGACCGGCGACGGTCAGCCCACGCTGAACCTGACCGACAGCGGCGGCAAGGGACGTCTCTGGCTCCGGGTCAGCTCGGACTTCCAGCTGCCGTTCCTCAGCCTGCACGACCGGGACGGCAAGCAGCGTGTCGCGATGCTGCTGCGACAGGGCGGCGTGCCCACCGTGGCCCTCGGCGACGCCGCCGAGCGGGTGATCTGGAAGGCTCCCTAGACGCGCGCATGCCCGGCACCAACCTGCTGGTGTTGTTTGGCCTCCTGTTCTATCTCGGGGCCAGCCTGCTCCTGTGGAACCTGCTGCTGAAGGAGCCGCCCCGCCTGACTCCGAGGCCGGGGCGGAGCACGAGACCGCGCCACTGGCCCATCCGCCTGGCCAAGGGGGTCGCCAGCGCGCTCGGCGGCGCCGCGTCGGGCGGCGTGTCGCTGCTGCTGATCGCGGTCATCGTCAACGCGGGCAAGCCCGGCACGATGAGCGAGCCGATCAAGTGGGGCGTGTGGGCGATGGCCACGGTCCTGGCCATCCTCTTCATCGGCCGGGCGCCCCTGATCCGCCACGTGGTCGCCCGCACCTGCCTGGTGGTCGGTCTCCAGGGCGTGCTGCTCCCCCTGGCCGCGCTCGCGTCGTTCGTGGTGGCCGGCGCGCGGCTGGCCGGGTCCGCGGGCACCGGCGGAGAGCGCACCGTCGACTACATGGGCCTGCGGCTCGCCGGTCACCTCCCCACGGTCTGGATCGGGGTCGGCGGGTTCTGCGTGGGGCTCGCACTCATTCTCGTGAGCGATCGCGTCCGGCGTCGCGCGACCGGGCGGGGCGGCCGCCGGCGGCGGGCGCGCGCGGTGCCCGTGGGAGCCAGATCCACGCGCGTCCGTCCCCGCTAGAAGGGCTGCTGCACCATTCCGGTGAGGCGCTCCCGCGCCTCCGCCAGCACCAGCGAGACGTGCAGGCGGCAGTGATAGAGATCCCGCTGGTGCTTCAGGGGCAGCCGCTGGGCCAGCCCCTCGATGCGATTGCGCAGCGCCTCGATCCGCGCGATGACGTCGCGCAGCGCGGCCTCTCCGCCGGCGGTGGCGACCTCCGCCTCCGCGTCGCGCAGGGCCGCGTAGAGCTGCTGGAGCACGCGGTTGCCCCGCCAGTTCAGCAGCATCGGCATGATCCCGAACAGCGGCACCCACACCGCGAACAGCGGCAGGACCAGCAGGCGCATCTGGAGGAACCAGCGCAGCGCCCAGTACGGGAGCACGCGGGAGAGCAGCGACTCGCCCCGGGTGAGGAACGAGTCGGCCGCGTCGTGCAGCGGGACGTCCACCCCCTCGCGGGTCGGGAAGCGTCCGGGCGTATCGATGAGGCTGCCGGCCCCGTGCACGTCGCGCGCGATCGTGAGGATCTGCTCGACCACGCGCGGATGTAGGGACTCGCGGCAGAGCAGCAACGCCGCCGGCGCCATCAGCGTGACCTCATGGCGAGGCAGGTCCACCTTCAGGTCGAGCAGTCCCTGGTCCAGGCGGACCGGAGTGAGATAGCGGAAGTTCCGCGCGAAGGCCACGTCGCGGGTGAAGCCCAGCAGGTGCACGTCCGGGCGATGGAGCAGCGCGACGACGTTGACGTCGGCGTAGGAGGCCACGAAGAAGGCGGCGTCGATGCGCTCCTCCTCGAGCGCGCGGCGCGCCTCGGCCGAGGTCAGGCGCTCCACGTTCGCTCCGCCCGTCGACAGCCCGAGCGCGTCGAAGAGCGCGCGCGCCACCGCCTCGGTGCCGCTGCCCGGCGCCCCGATCGAGAGCCGCCGGCCCGCGAGCGACGCGAGCCCGTCGCCGATCGGCTGGCCCCGGTAGAAGATCCAGAGCGGCTCGCGGTAGATCGCGGCCATGCCCCGCAGGCGCTGCTGGGGATCCTCGGCGGGCTGGTAGATGCCGCCCTGCACGAAGGCCACGTCGGCCCCGCCGCGCCGGAGCAGATCCAGATTCTCGACCGAGCCCGCGGTGCGCCGCAGCTCGACGGTGAGGCCCTCGCGGCGCAAGCGCCGCTGATACTCCCGCCCGAGCGCGTCGTAGGTGCCGTCGGGCTGGCCGGTCGCGACGATGATCCGCCGCGGCGGGAACGGATCCATGACGAGGAGGCTCACCCAGACGACCGCGACGGTGAGCACCACCGCGAGGGTCCAGCGCGTGAACCGGCTCTTCACCGGCCCCGAAACTCCTCCTTCATCGCGGCCAGCCGGGCCGGGTCAGCCAGCAGGTCCACCGCGCTGAGGGCCATCAGCTTGGCCCCGGCCAGCAGTCCGGCGCGCGCCCCCGGCGCCGCGGCGGCCGCCGCGAACTCGCGGGTGTGGATCGCGGTGCCGAGCGGAGCGATCGCGATCCACGCGTGGATCGTCGGCGTGACCTGGCTCACGTTGCCGATGTCCGAGGAGGCCAGACGGTCGGGCGCGGGCGGCCCCTCGCCGAGCCCGGCCGCGCCGAGGTTGTCCGCGAAGACGTCGAGCAGCGCCTGGTTGCGCTTCAGCGGCTCGTAGACGTCCCGGTGCTGCGTCACCGTGAGCCGCGCGCCGGTCGCCACCGCGGCCGCCTCGGCGCACGCGACGACGCGGCGGTAGAGGGCCCACATCGACGCGAGGCTCGGCCCGCGCACGTTGAAGTCGGCCACCGCGCGCTCCGGAATGATGTTGGCGGCCGCGCCGCCGTCCGCGACCACGCCGTGGATGCGGCAGTCCGGCCGCATCTGCTGCCGCAGCATGCTGACCGCGTTGAACGTCTGCACGCAGGCGTCCAGCGCGTTGACGCCCTCCCACGGATCGGCCGAGGCGTGCGCGGCCTTGCCCGCCCACTCGAACGTCGCGCGGACGACCCCGAGCAGGTCCTGATGCAGCAGCGTGCGATCGAAGCCGTGGATCATCATCGCCCCGTCCACGTCCCGGAAGACGCCGGCCTCCACGAGCACGCCCTTGCCTCCGCCCCGCTCCTCGGCCGGCGTGCCGATCACCACGATGCGTCCGGGCGGCAGGCCGTCGCGCGCAGCCATGAGCGCGGCGCCCGCCCCGGCGCCCGCGGCCGCGATCACGTTGTGACCGCAGGCGTGACCGACGCCGGGCAGCGCGTCGTACTCGCAGAGGATCGCCAGGGTCGGGCCCGGGCCGGTCTCGAGGGTCGCCCGGAACGCGGTGCCGACGCCGCCCACGCCCGGCTCCACCTGGAAGCCCTGCGTGTCCAGGAACTCGCGGAGCCAGCCGCTCGCCCGCGTCTCCTCGAACGCCAGCTCGGGATGCGCGTGGATCCGGTGCGACAGCGCGGTGAGCTCGTCACCGAGCCGATCCACCGCGCCCGCGACGCGCTGCTTGAGGGCGTTCATGGGGCCCCACGATACCATGGGTCATGCGCAGCCGACGCGGGTGGGCCGGGCGCCTGGCGGTGATCGCGATGCTGGCGATCGCCGGATGGCTGGCCGTCGAGATCTGGGCCTGGCCGTCGGTCCGTCGCCTCGCCATCGAGCGCCCCGCGACGACCGCCTTCATCGAGCAGTACCGGGCCCTGCAGCGCGCCCGCGGCCGGCCGGATCGCGTGGCCCGGGAGTGGACACCCTACGCGGCGATCTCGCCCGCGGTGAAGCGGGCGGTGCTGGTCGCCGAGGACGTCAACTTCTTCAGCCATCACGGCTTCGCGCTCGACGAGATGCAGAGCGCGCTCGAGGACGCCCTGCGCGACCGCGAGCTGCCGCGCGGGGCGTCCACGATCACCCAGCAGCTGGCCAAGAACCTGTGGCTCTCCAGATCCCGCAACCCGCTGCGCAAGACGAAGGAGGCGCTGCTCACCTGGCAGCTCGAGCGGACCTTGCCCAAGCGGCGCATTCTCGAGCTGTACCTGAACGTGGTCGAGCTGGGCCCGGGCATCTACGGCGTGGGCGCGGCGAGCCAGCGCTACTTCGGCAAGCCGGCGGCGGACCTGGACGAACGCGAGGCCGCTCAGCTGGCCGCGATCCTGCCGAATCCCGCCGCCTGGCGCCCCGGGTCGGCCAGCGCGGCCTACCAGCATCGCGTGGCGGTGATCGAGCGGCGAATGGGGCGCGCCGCGTTCCTCTGGAAGCAGATCTGAGCGCGCCGCTCCTAGAGGAGCGCGAGCAGCTCGGGCAGGGCGTCGAGCCGGTGATCCGCCTCGCGGAGATCTTGCCCGCGGGTGTAGCTGCAGGGCACGACCGCGCAGCGCATGCCCGCGGCCTTGGCGGCCAGCAGACCGTTCCGCGAATCCTCGATGACGAGGCACTGCGCGGGCGGCGTCGCGAGACGGTCGGCGGCGGCCAGGAACACGTCCGGCGCGGGCTTGCCGCGGGCCACCTGCGTACCCGAGACGACGGCCTCGAAGAGCGGGCGGATCGCCAGGGCGACCAGGTTGGCCTCGATCACGCGGACCTCCGCGGAGGACGCCAGCGCCATGCGGTAGCCCGCGGCCCGCACCTGACGCAGCACCTCGGGCACGCCGGCCATCGGGATCGGTCCGCGCCCGATCTGCTCCAGCATGTGCTCGACGTACCAGTCGGCCAGCGTCTCGGCCGATGCGGCGAAGCCGTGCCGCGCCTTCAGGATCCGGCAGGAATCGAGCGTGGTGCGGCCGAGGAACTCGGCGTTCTCCTCCTCCGAGTAGGGCAGGCCATGACGCGTCATCACCCGACGCAGGGCCTCGAAGCCGAAGGGCTCGGAGTCCACGAGGACGCCATCCATGTCGAAGATGACGGCCCGGATCGTCCCCGGACGGGATTGCGCGGCCGCGCCGTTGTCGCTCATGTCGACTCCTCCGAGCATAGCAGAGTGGCTGCGACGGCCCGCCTGAGGTAGGCTCTAGCCCAAGGAGGAACACCCATGTTCGGTCTGCGCAAGCGTGCCATGCCGGGTCCGGCCGACGCCCTTCCCGGTCGCGCCGAGAAGATGCCGGTCCCGGAGAGCCACTTCGTCAGCGGCGCCCGGCTCTCGCCCCCGTTCCCCGCGGGCACGGAGCGCGCGGTCTTCGGCATGGGCTGCTTCTGGGGCGCGGAGCGCAAGTTCTGGGAGATCCCGGGCGTGTACTCGACGTCCGTGGGCTACGCCGGCGGCTACACGCCCAATCCGACGTACGAGGAGGTCTGCAGCGGCGCGACCGGGCACGCCGAGGTCGTGATGGTGGTGTTCGATCCGGCCAAGGTCTCCTACGAGACGCTGCTCCGCGCGTTCTGGGAGAACCACGATCCGACCCAGGGCATGCGCCAGGGCAACGACGTGGGCACCCAGTACCGCTCCGCGATCTACTGCTACGACGATGCGCAGCAGCGCGCCGCCGAGGCCTCCCGCAAGGCGTACCAGGCCGTGCTGGACAAGGCCGGCTACGGACCGATCACCACCGAGATCCGCCCGGCGCCCGAATACTACTACGCGGAGGACTACCACCAGCAGTATCTGGCCAAGAACCCGTGGGGCTACTGCGGCATCGGCGGCACCGGCGTCGCCTGCCCGGCGGGACTGGTCCAGTCGGCCTAGGGAGCACCGCTCCGCGTCCGACGGTATACTCGCCGGGAAATGTCCGACTCGTCCCTGCCGTTGCACGGCCTCGTCGTGGTCGATCTCACGCGTGTCCTGGCCGGCCCCTACTGCACGCGCCTGCTGTCAGACCTCGGCGCGCGCGTCATCAAGATCGAGCGGCCCGTCGAGGGCGACGAGATGCGCCGCAACCCGCACCAGATCGAGCCCGGCCGCGATGACCAGTCCACCTACTTCGCACGGGTGAACGCGGGCAAGGAGAGCGTGGCGGTGGATCTGAGCCGTCCCGAGGGCCGCGACGTCGTGCTGGGGCTCGCCACGCACGCCGACGTGTTCATCGAGAACTTCGCGCCGGGGGTGGTGGGCCGTTTGGGCCTCGACTATCCCGCGGTCTCCGCCGTGAAGCCCGACATCGTCTACTGCTCCATCTCCGGCTTCGGCCAGACCGGTCCGTGGCGGGAGCGGCCTGCCTTCGCCCACATCATCAACGCCGCCTCCGGGATGATGGCGCTGGAGCAGGGCGACGAGGCCGCCCCGCGCGCCTCGAATCTGCAGGCCGCCGACGTGCTGGCCGCCGCGCACGCGATGGGGGCCATCATGGCCGCGCTCTGGCGACGGGCGCGCACCGGACGGGGCGCGCATCTCGACGTGTCGATGCTGGAGGCGCTGGTGGGCGCCGACAGCGTCACCTACGCCTCGGTGCTCAACGGCGGCGCGGAGCACGGCAACCCCCGTCCCGGCATGATCGTCCACCAGATCGGCGACCGCTACATGGCCATGCAGGTCGTGGGCGCCCCACGGCTGTGGGAGCGGCTGCTCGGCCTCATGCAGCGGCCCGAGCTGGGCCGCGATCCGCGCTTCACCTCGTCGCTGACCCGGCGGAACAACTGGCGCGCGCTTCGCCAGATCATCACCGCCTGGCTCGATACCTTCCCGAGCGCGGAGGCCGCGCTGGCCGCGTTGACCGAGGCCCGCATCCCCTGCGCCCCGGTCCTGCGGCCGGCCGAGGTCATCGCGCAGGAGCATCTGGCCGTGCGCCAGTTCTTCCCGGTGCTGCCGCATCCGGGCCGCCAGGATCTGCGGGTGACCGCGAGCCCCTATCACGTGGACGGCCAGCCCACCCATCCGCGCGCGCCCGCGGCCTACCGGGTGGGCGAGCACACCCGTCGGGTGCTGCGCGATGTGCTCGGCTACAAGGACGAGCGCATCCAGGAGCTGATCGCCGCCGGCGTCATCGAGGGACCCGCGTGAACGCCCGCGAGGAATCCCTCCAGCGGACCGAGAAGGAGATCCTCGCGGAGAAGGCGGCCACGCTGGGGCGCGCGGGGGAGCGCCTGGAGGCCGCGCTGCGCCTCTGCGCCGAGCTGCGTGAGGACCTCGGGCGCGCGCCGGCGATCGCGCGCGAGACCGCGCTCGCCCGGTACCGCGACGCGCGGCGGCGGGCCCTCGAGGCCCGCCATACCCTGATCATCCAGCGCGAGGCGATCGGCCTCCGCAACCATCGCCTCGTGGACCAGCAGTTCCCGGAGCCGCCCGCGCTGTCCTGACGACGCTACCGCCGCTCTGACGCGACCGCTGCGCTGACCGGGCAGAATTTTCCGTGGTGGTTCCACGTTGACGCACCCGGCGCGCGCCGTCCTCCCTCGATCCGCCCGATTCCCTCGTTCTTCCGCTGGCCCACCTCTTGCTCCCCCGGTACGCGGAGGAGCCAGCCATGATCAGGGCCATCGTGCTCGGAAGTGTCGCGGTGTTGACGGTCGGCTACGCCTGGCCGCCCGACTACGCGGAGCAGTCGCGCGCCGACGTCGCCACGTGCGTGAGCTACACGCGTCAGACGTCGCCGCAATTCGACGCCCAGGTGCGGGACGTGGACCTGACGACCGGGCACGTGGACATCCAGCGCTCGGCCGCCGACGCACGCGCCGAGGTTGCGTTCGCCTCGTGTCTCCTCGCGGTCCGGCATTGGCGACTGATCGAGCGCCACCTGCCGAGCCCCACCGATCCGGGTCCGATCGATCCCGCCCCGAAGGCGGACAAGACCAGCCCCTCGTTCGTCCGCTGACGGCCGGGTCGAGCTCGGCGCCGACGACTCAGTCGACCCGGAGCGGCGAGAGGGCGGCCCAGTCGAAGACCACCCCGTGGCCCGGCCGGTCGGGGGCGATGGCGCGCCCCGCCTGGATCTGGAGCGGGACCTCGATGTAGCGGTCCAGTCCGAAGCCGTGCGCCTCGAGATAGGAGCGATTGGGGACGGCGGCGAGCAGGTGCACCGTCACGTCGTGGGCCCCGTGCGAGGTCACCGGCAGATTGAAGGCCTCGGCGAGGTGGCAGATCTTCATGAACGTGGTGATGCCGCCGCAACTGGTGACGTCGGGCTCGGGGAAGGTCACCCCGCCGGCCGCGATCAACGCGCGGAACTCGTGGAGGGTGTGGAGGTTCTCCCCCGCCGCGATGGGCACCCCGCCCTCGCGCACGATGCGGACGTGGCCCGGCACGTCGTCGGGGATCGTGGGCTCCTCGAGCCAGACCAGGTCCTGATCGCGGAGCGCCCGCGCCGCGCGGATGGCCTCGTCGACGCTCCACCGCATGTTGGCATCCGCCATCAGGGGGACATCCGGGCCTAGATGCGCGCGCATGGCCCGGACCCGCTCGACGTCTTCCCGAAGCGCGGCCCGGCCCACCTTCATCTTGATGGCCCGGAACCCGCGGGCCAGGTTGTCCTCGGTCTGGCGCAGCAGCGCGTCGAGCGGCAGCTCGAGATCGATGCCGCCGGCGTAGCAAGGCACGCGCGGATCGAACCCGCCGAGCACGCGCCAGAGCGGCGCGCCTTGACGCCGCGCGCGCAGATCCCACAGCGCTATGTCCACCGCCGAGATGGCGAGCGCCTGGGCCCCGCCCCGGCCGCCGTAGTGCAGCGCCCACCACATGAGCTGCCAGAGCGCCTCGATGTCCTCGGCCTCGCGGCCGGCGAGCCGCGGGGCCAGATCGCGCGCCAGCAGCGCCCGCACCGCGGCGCCGCCGGTGCCCACCGTGTAGGTGTAGCCCACGCCCTCGACGCCGTCGGCGTCGCGCACGCGCGCGGTGAGCAGCTCGAAGTCCTCGATGATCCCGTGGGTCGAGTCGGAGAGCGCCACCGGCAGCGTGATGCGATAGTGATCGGCCTGGAGGTCTCGGATCTTCATGTCGTGACCGGGCGAGGCCGGCGCAGCCAGGCTACCGCCGCCAGATACGCGACGTCCACCGCATATGCGAGCGCGATCGTGGCCGGCAGCCCGATCTGCACCAGCGTCCACCACGCCACCAGGTTGAACAGACAGATGCCGAACGCCCCGATGGGGAACATGCGGATGAACGGCATGATCACCTCGGGGCCGTAGCGGGCGTGCAGCAGCGCGATCACCGGCAGGCCGTTGACCGGAAAGCCCACCACCAGCCCCGACCACTTGGGCCCGAGCAGATGCGCCACCGACGTCACCACCAGCACGGTGAGGGCCGAGACGGCCACCCGGATCACCAGCAGCGGGATCGACGTGGGTCCGCGCCGCAGCGTGGCGGTGTCCGGCAGGTGCCGCACGAGGACGCCCGCGCCCAGGCAGACCGCGGCCGCGAACGGCACCGCGGTCAGCGGCCCGAGGGGCAGCGCGCTGAGCAGCAGCGTCGCGGCCACGAAGGTGGCGGTGCCGACCGACACCGCGGTGGCCACCGAGCGGAGGCGCGGGGCCGGAACCAGCCGCGTCGCCGCGAGATAGCCCAGGTAGACCGGCACCGCCGCGCCCATGCCGGGAATGGTCCAGAATGCGCTCTCCGCGGCGAACGCGGGACCTTGCTCGATGGTGAAGAAGATGAGCGAGAGGATCGCCAGCTGGGGCGTCGAGCCCACGATGGAGCCGAGCCGCGGCCCCAGCCACTCGGCGGCCGCGGTCCCGCCGAGGACGAAGAAGGCCGACGCCGCGATCTTCGCGGCCAGCAGGATCAGGGCGGACGAATCGATCGGACGGCCTCGGTCGGTCGAGATCGGAGCGGGGGCGACATCACGCGCGGCGGGCCCCGATGGTCAGGAGCCCGCCGGCATCGGGCTCAGCTTCCGTAGATCTTCTTCAGCTCCGTGTCCGCCCACTGCACCGCGTCCTCCGCCTTCATGCCCTGGACGGCCTTGGCGTACATGTCGGTGA
>DATFYA010000015.1 GCA_035315345.1 Candidatus Methylomirabilota bacterium | reverse complement strand
CGCGCTCGGCCAGCCGATCGATCACGCGGCGCGTCTGGAGCGCGACGATCTCGCCGATCTGCCCGCGGCTGAGCGGCTCGAACTCGACGATGTCGTCGAGGCGGTTGATGAACTCGGGCTTGAACGCCGCCTCGGCGCCCGCCCGGCCGCCCGGAATGTTCGAGGTCATGATCAGCACGGCGTTCTTGAAGTCGACCGTGCGGCCCTGTCCGTCGGTCAGGCGGCCGTCGTCCATCACCTGCAGCAGCACGTTGAAGACGTCGGGGTGCGCCTTCTCGACCTCGTCGAGGAGCACGACCGTGTAGGGCCGGCGGCGGACCGCCTCCGTCAGCTGGCCGCCCTCCTCGTAGCCGACGTAGCCGGGGGGCGCCCCAACGAGCCGCGCGTTCAGCTGGGCGAGCTGCAGCTCGACGATCGCGCCGAGCTGCTCGCGGGTGAGCGGCTCGAAGACGACGATCTCGTCGATCCGGTTGAGGAACTCCGGTCGGAAGCGCTCGACCATCTCCTCCGCGGAGCGGATGTTCGAGGTCATGATCACGACGGCGTTGCGGAAGTCGACCGTGCGCCCGTGTCCGTCGGTCAGCCGCCCGTCGTCGAGCAGCTGCAGCAGCACGTCGAACACCTCGGCGTGCGCCTTCTCGATCTCGTCGAGCAGCACCACCGAGTAGGGCTTCCGCCGCACCGCCTCGGTCAGCTGGCCGCCCTCCTCGTAGCCGACGTAGCCCGGCGGGGCCCCGATGAGCCGCGCCACCGTGTGCTTCTCCATGTACTCCGACATGTCGAGGCGCACGATGTTGTCCTCGTCGTCGAAGAGCGTCGCGGCGAGCGCGCGCGCCAGCTCGGTCTTGCCCACTCCGGTCGGCCCCAGGAAGAGGAAGGAGCCGATCGGGCGCTTGGGATCCTTGATGCCGGCCCGGGCCCGGAGGACCGCGTCGGCCACCGCGCGGACGGCCTCGTCCTGGCCCACGACGCGCTCGTGCAGCTCCTCCTCCAGCCGGAGGAGCTTCTGCATCTCGCCTTCCATGAGCTTCGAGAGCGGAATGCCCGTCCACCGGGAGACGACCTCGGCGATGTCCTCCTCGTCCACTTCCTCCTTGATGAGCCGGCGGCCGCCCGCGGCCTGCGCCCGCTCCTCCTCCTCCTTCAGCTCGCGCTCGAGCCCGGCCAGCGTCCCGTACTGCAGCTCGGCCACCCGGTTCAGGTCGTAGGCGCGCGTGGCCTTCTCGATGTCGACCTTGACCTCCTCGATACGCTTCCGGAGCTGCCGCGGGCGCTCGATCGCCGCCTTCTCGCGCTCCCACTGCTCGCGGAGCGTCGCCGCCTCCGCCTGCAGCCGGGTCAGCTCCTCGTCGAGCTTGCCCAGGCGATCGCGGGAGGCCGCGTCGGTCTCCTTCTTGAGGGCCTCCCGCTCGATCTCGAGCTGCAGCACCCGCCGGGTGATCTCGTCCAGCTCCGCCGGCATCGAATCGATCTCGGTCCGGAGCCGGGCCGCCGCCTCGTCGACCAGGTCGATGGCCTTGTCGGGGAGGAAGCGATCGGCGATGTAGCGGTCGGACAGCACCGCGGCGGCCACCAGGGCCGAGTCCTTGATGCGCACGCCGTGATGGACCTCGTAGCGCTCGCGGAGCCCGCGGAGAATGGAGATGGTGTCCTCGACCGAGGGCTGGTCCACCATGACCGGCTGGAACCGGCGCTCGAGCGCCGCGTCCTTCTCGATGTGCTTCTTGTACTCGTCGAGGGTCGTCGCCCCGATGCAGTGCAGCTCGCCCCGGGCCAGCGCGGGCTTGAGCAGGTTGCTCGCGTCCATGGCCCCCTCGGCCGCGCCCGCGCCCACCACCGTGTGCAGCTCGTCGATGAAGAGGATGACCTCGCCCTGCGCGTCGTGGACCGCCTTGAGCACCGCCTTGAGCCGCTCCTCGAACTCGCCGCGATACTTGGCGCCCGCCACCAGCGCGCCCATGTCGAGGGTCACCACGCGCTTGCCCTTGAGCCCCTCGGGCACGTCCCCGCGGACGATGCGCTGGGCCAGGCCCTCCACGATCGCGGTCTTCCCGACGCCCGGCGCGCCGATCAGCACCGGGTTGTTCTTGGTGCGGCGCGAGAGGATCTGGACGACGCGACGGATCTCCTCGTCGCGGCCGATGACCGGGTCGAGCTTGCCTTGCCGGGCCAGCTCGGTCAGGTCCCGCCCGTACTTCTCGAGGGCCTCGTAGGTGCCTTCCGGCGTCTGGCTGGTCACGCGCTGGCCGCCCCGGACCGCCGCGGTCGCCTCCAGCAGCTTGTCCCGGGTGAGGCCGGCGGCCTGGAAGGTCTCCGCGACGGCGCGATCCTTGTCGACGAGGGCGAGCAGCAAGTGCTCGACGCTCACGAACTCGTCCTTCATGCGCTGCGCCTCGGCCTCCGCGGCCGTCAAGGTCTCGTTCAGGCGGGACGAGATGTAGACCTGGCCGCCCTGCGCGCCCGGCCCCGAGACCCGAGGCAGCCGGCCGAGCGCCTGCCGCAGCCGCTGCGCCAGGGTCGCCGGATTGGCGCCGGCCTTCTCCACGACGCGCGCGGCGACGCCGCCGTCCTGCTCGAACAGGGCCACCGCGAGATGCTCGGGCTCGATCTGGGTCTGCCCCTCGCGCTGGGCCATGGTCTGCGCCTGGCGCAGCGCATCCTGCGCCTTCTCGGTCAGCCGATTGGGATCCATGCCGGTCTCTCCTTCTTCTTCATGGTCCGCTGCCCCGCCGCCGGGCCAGCTCCGCTTCGAGACGGTCCAGACGCTCCAGCAGGTCCGCGATGATGGCCGCGCCGATGAGATTCACGCCGAGATCGGCGTTGAGGCGCAGCATCCGCTGGAGCCGCAGCAGCGCCTCGGCCGTGAACTCCTCCGGCCCGCCGCCGGCCGGCTCGACGAGGCCGAGGTGGATCAGACGCTCGAGCCGCTCCCGCGTGATGCCGGCGGCCGTCGCGAGCTCGTCACGGGAAAGCCACCGCTCGCCCTGCAGCCGGGCCCGGACGACGGGCGGGGACAGCCACGGCCGATGCCGGATGCGCATGTCCGTCATGCTCCGGCCGGCCGATCGGCCGGGGCCGCGGCGGCGCGGCGCAGCGCCTCGTAGGCGTCCCGCTCCGCTCCGCTCGGCCGCTCGGGGACCACGATGCGCACCGCCGCGTAGAGGTCGCCGCGCGTGCCGTCCGCTCTGGGCAGCCCGCGGCCTCGCAGGCGCAGTCGCCGGGCGTTCTGGGTCCCCGCGGGCACCGTGAGCGTCACCGCGCCATCCGGCGTGTCGACCCTCACCTCCGCCCCGAGCACCGCCTGCCACGGCCAGATCGTCAGGTCCATCTCCAGGTCGTCGCCCGTCACGCGATACCGCGGGTGCGGGACCAGGCGCACGTGGAGGTAGGCATCGCCCGGCGGGCCCCCGTTCGTGCCGGGACCTCCCTGGCCCGCCAGACGCAACACGACCCCGTCCCGCACGCCGGGGGGAATCTCCACGTCGAGGCTCTTGCCCTCCCCGATCTGGATCCGGCGCTTGCCGCCCCGGAGCAGATCGTCCAGGGTGACCGGCAGCTCCGCCTCGACGTCGTGGCCCGGCATCGTGACCCGCACGCCGCGGCGGCCGGCCCGCGCCCCCGCTCGCCCGAAGAGCGAGGCGAAGAAGTCGCTGACCTCGTCGAAGTCTTCGACCGACGACGCCTCCCCGCCCCGCCCGGCCGCGCCCGGCGGCGGGGTGAAGTCCATCCCGCTCTTCCAGTTCGCGCCGAGCGCATCGTACTTGGCCCGCTTGTCGGGGTCGCTCAGGACCTCGTAGGCTTCGTTGATCTCCTTGAAGCGCTCCGCCGCCTTCTCCCGCTCCGCCCCGGGCTGCAGGTCCGGGTGATGCTTCCGGGCGAGCTGCCGGTAGGCCCGCTTGATGTCGGCCGCGGCGGCGGCGCGCGGCACTCCCAGCACCTCGTAGTAGTCGCGGAATTTCACCGCCACGGCCGGGCGGACTCCTGGGTCGTCGTCAGCCGCAGGCCAGCGTCCATCTGGGCCTCCTTAGCGTTTCGGGTCGTCGGCCTCTTTGAACTCGGCGTCGACGACGTCGCCCGCCTGCGGCCCGCCCGACGGCGGCTGACCCCCGCCCGGCGTGGTCGGGCGGGACGCGGCCTCGGTCAGGGCGCGGGCCGCGCGGGACAGGTCGTCCTGGACCCGCCGGATCCGCTCGACATCGCCGCCCTTCAACGCCTCGCGCGCGTCGGCGAGCGCGCGCTCGACCGCACTCCGGTCGGCATCGGACAGCCTGGCGCCGTGCTCCGTCAGCGTGCGCTCCGTGGAGTACACGAGCGAGTCGGCCTGATTCCGCAGCTCGACCTCCTGCCGCCGCCGAGCATCGTCGGAGGCATGCGCCTCGGCTTCCTTCACCATGCGGTCGACCTCCGTCTTGCTCAGGCCCGACGAGGCGGTGATGGTGATCTGCTGCTGCTTGCCCGTCGCCATGTCCTTGGCGGAGACGTTGAGGATCCCGTTGGCGTCGATGTCGAAGGCCACCTCGACCTGCGGCACGCCGCGCGGAGCCGGCGCGATCCCGTCGAGACGGAACTGTCCCAGCGTCCGGTTGTCGCGGGCCAGCGACCGCTCGCCCTGGAGGACGTGGATGTCCACCGACGGCTGATCGGCGGCCGCCGTGCTGAAGATCTCGCTCTTCCGGGTCGGGATGGTCGTGTTCCGCGGGATCAGGGTGGTCGTGACGCCGCCCAGGGTCTCGACACCCAGCGAGAGCGGGGTGACGTCGAGGAGCACGACATCCTTGACCTCACCGGCCAGGATCCCGCCCTGGATGGTGGCGCCCACCGCGACCACTTCGTCGGGATTCACGCCCTTGTGCGGCTCCTTGCCGAAGAGCTGCTTGGTCAGCTCCTGCACCTTCGGCATGCGCGTCTGGCCGCCCACCAGGATGGCCTCGTCGATGTCGGCCGCGGTGATCCCGGCATCCTTCATCGCCTGCCGGCAGGGCTCCGCGGTCCGCTCCACCAGGTCGGCCACCAGGGCCTCGAGCTTCGCGCGCGTCAGGGTCATCACCAGGTGCTTGGGCCCGGTGGCGTCCGCGGTGATGAAGGGCAGGTTGACCTCGGTCTGGATCGTCGAGCTCAGCTCGATCTTGGCCTTCTCCGCGGCCTCCTTCAGTCGCTGCAGCGCCATGCGGTCCTTCCGCAGGTCGATGCCGTGCTCCTTCTTGAACTCCTCGCCGATCCAGTCGATGACGCGCTGGTCGAAATCGTCGCCCCCGAGGTGCGTGTCGCCGTTGGTGGACTTGACCTCGAATACCCCCTGGCCCAGCTCCAGGACGGAGATGTCGAAGGTGCCGCCCCCGAGGTCGTACACCGCGACCTCCTCGTCCTGCTTCTTCTCGAGCCCGTAGGCGAGGGCGGCCGCGGTGGGCTCGTTGATGATGCGGAGCACCTCGAGGCCGGCGATCCTGCCCGCGTCCTTGGTCGCCTGGCGCTGGCTGTCGTTGAAGTAGGCCGGCACCGTGATCACGGCCTGGGTCACCTTCTCGCCCAGGTGGGCCTCGGCCGCCTCCTTGAGCTTGCGGAGGATCATCGCCGAGATCTCGGGAGGCGAGTACTGCTTGCCCCGGATCTCGATGCGGACGTCGCCGTTCCCGGCCTGCACCACCCGATAGGGGACGAGCTTCGTCTCCTGCTGGACCTCCTCGTACCGGCGGCCCATGAACCGCTTGATCGAGAAGATGGTGTTCTCGGGATTCGTGATGGCCTGGCGCTTGGCGATCTGGCCGACCAGCACCTCGCCGTCCTTCGTGAAGGCGACGACCGAGGGGGTCAGCCGGCTCCCTTCCTGGTTCGGGATGACGAGAGGACTGCCGGCCTCCATGACGCCCACGACCGAGTTCGTGGTACCGAGGTCGATGCCGATGACCTTTGCCATTGCCGCCTCCTTCTATCGAGCCCCGAGCGAGTTCCGGTTACCGGGCCACCTCCGCCGCGATCGGGGTGAGGGCGTGCTTCAGGACCTCCTCGGCGTCCTCCACGAAGAGGAAGCGCAGCTCGCGCCGGAGCTCCTCCGGCACGTCCTCGACGTCTCGTTCGTTGCGGCGGGGCAGGATGACTTCCCGGATGCCGGCCCGGTGCGCCGCCAGCATCTTCTCCTTGATTCCGCCGACCGGGAGCACCCGGCCGCGAAGGGTGATCTCCCCGGTCATCGCGAGGTCGCCGCGCACCGGCCGCCGCGTGGCCAGGGAGGCCAGCGCGGTCACCATGGTGACCCCGGCCGAGGGCCCGTCCTTGGGGATGGCCCCGGCCGGGACATGCACATGAATCGTCTTGCCCTCGAAGATCTTCGGGTCGATGTCGAGCGCGGCCGCGTTCGCCCAGACGTACGAGACCGCGGCCTGGGCGCTCTCACGCATCACGTCGCCGAGCATGCCGGTGAGGACCAGCCGCTCCTCGCTGCTCGGCATCATCGTCGCCTCCACGAACAGGACGTCGCCGCCGGTCGGCGTCCACGCCAGCCCGGTCGCGATGCCCGGGCGGGAGGTTCGCTCCGCCACCTCGTCGAAGAATCGCGGGCGGCCGAGGTACTCGCCGAGGTTGTCGGCGGTGATGCGGACGGGATCGCGCTGCCCCTCGGCGAGCCGGCGGGCGACCTTCCGCGCCGCGGTGGCGATCTCCCGCTCGAGGCTCCGCACGCCCGCCTCGCGGGTGTACGCGCGCACGATGCGGCGAAGAGCGTCGGGGTCGAAGGCCAGCTCGCCCGCGGCGAGGCCGTGGGCCGCGAGCTGCTTGGGGATGAGGTACTGCTTGGCGATGCCCACCTTCTCGTCGTCCGTATACCCGGGCAGCGACAGGATCTCCATCCGGTCGCGAAGGGGCCCGGGAATGGTGTCGAGGGTGTTGGCCGTCGCGATGAACAGCACGTGCGAGAGATCGAAGGACACGCCCAGGTAGTTGTCGACGAAGGTGTGGTTCTGGGCCGGATCCAGCACCTCCAGCAGGGCCGAGGAGGGATCCCCGCGCCAGTCCGCTCCGATCTTGTCGATCTCGTCGAGCATGAAGACGGGATCGCGGCTCTCGGCTCGCCGGAGCCCCTGGATCACCCGGCCGGGCAGGGCGCCGATGTACGTCCGGCGGTGGCCCCGGATCTCCGCCTCGTCCCGCACCCCCCCGAGCGACATGCGCGCGAACTTCCGGCCGAGGGCGCGGGCGATGCTCTGGCCCAGGCTGGTCTTGCCCACGCCCGGCGGTCCGACGAAGCACAGGATGGGCTCGCGGGCCGGGCTGTCCCCGGTCACCGGTGGCGGCTCGGCCGGCTCCGGCGCCTCCCCGGAGGCGACACCGCGGCCCGCGCGCTCCTGCCGGAGCTTCTTGACCGCGAGGTACTCGAGAATGCGATCCTTGACCTTCTCCAGGTCGAAGTGATCCTCGTCCAGCACCCGCCGGGCGCGGAGGATGTCGATGGCGCCCGCGTCCTCCTTGCTCCACGGCAGGCTCACCAGCCACTCGAGGTAGGTGTGGATCATGCCGTGCTCGGGGGAGGCCGGCGAGATCCCGGCGAGGCGGGCGAGCTCGCGCTCCGCCTCGCGCCGCGCCTCTTCCGGGAGCGCGGCCTCCTCGACGCGACGGCGGAGAGCGCTCACGTCGCTGGCGGCCTCGTCCTCTTCGCCGAGCTCCCGCTGGATGGATCGGAGCTGCTCGCGCAGGTAGAAGTCGCGCTGCTTCTTGGTCAGCCGCTCCTCGGTGTCGCTCGCGATCTTGCGGCCGAGCTCGCGCACCGCCAGCTCCTTCTGCAGCAGGTCCACGAGGCGGCGAAGCTTGGCCGGCACCGGATCCAGCTCGAGGAGCGCCTGGCGCGCCGCCAGGTCGAGGGGCACCACCGTGGCGACGAAGTAGGCCAGCCGCAGCGGCTCCGCGAGGCTCTCCGCCGCGGCCGCGAGCTCGTCGGGCAGCTCGGGCGAGGCCCCGACGACGCGGCGGAACACGTCCACCACCGCGAGCCGGAGCGCGTCGGTCTCGGTGCCCGCGACGGTCGGCTCTCGCGATACCTCGACCCGCGCCACCAGGTAGGGCTCGGTGCCGACCAGATCGAGCAGCCGGATCCGCTCGACGCCCTGGACCATGAGACGGATGCTGCCGTCCGGGGCCCGCATGAGCTGGTGGATCATCCCCACGGTGCCGACACGGTACAGGTCTCCGAGCGCGGAGGCCTCGACCTTCGGATCGGGCTGCGCCACCAGGGCCACGAGCCGGTTGCCGCGCATGACGTCGTCGACGAGCCGGACCGAGCGCGGCTGTCCCACCGCGAGCGGCACCATCGTCAGGGGGAGCACCACCGCGTCCCGCAGCGGGAGGACGGGCAGCGCGTCGGGAACGACGACGTTGTCGGTACCGCCAGCCGCTTCCGCGGCCATCAGCGAGCCTCGCGCTTCGGCAGCGTGATGAGCAGGAGGCCCCGATCGTAGCGCGCGTCGACCCGCTCGGCGTCCACCGCCGCCACCAGCGGGAGCTCGACCCGGAACGGGCCCTGCCGGATCCTGACCGCGTGGAAGATCGTCGCCTCCTGCGGGGCGGCGAGGCGCCGCCGTCCTTCGACGACGAGCGCGTCCTCGAAGAGGACGACCTCGAAGTCCTCCTCGTGAACCCCCGCGAGATCCACCATGATCTCCACCGTGCGCGCGGTCTCGTACGTGTCGGCGTCGGGGTGCCAGCAGTCTTCCGCGAGCAGGCGCACCCGATCCGTCTGCCGGAAATCGTCGAACGAACCGGGCCGGCCCGGACGCACCACCATCGCGTAGCGGTAACTCAGGCGTCGGTAACGCATGGGCCCCCGCATCATCCACCCGCCGACAGGGGTTGTCCAGTCGCCGCGCGCTGCATTCGACCGTCTGCGGGACGACGCCGGCCTTCTAGTGCTTGTTCACCGTGCCCCGTCAGAATACGATCGGCGACAAGAAAGGGACACGCGATGAACATCGCCGTGATCGGTATCGGGGGTCGCGTCGGATCTCGCCTCGGGGCGGAGCTGCTCGCGCGGGGACATCGCGTGACCGGCATCGAGCGCCACCCCAAGCCCACCGACGCGAAGGAGGGCCTGACCCTGCGGCAGGGCGACGCCACCCAGCCCGCGGCGCTGGCGCCCCTGCTCGCGGGGCACGACGCGGTCGTGAGCGCTTCGCGATTCCAGACCTCGGACGCGACCGCGCTGATCGCCGCCGTGAAGACCGCGGGCGTCAAGCGCCTGCTCGTGGTGGGCGGAGCCGGCAGCCTCGAGGTCGCTCCGGGCCAGGCGCTCGTGGACACTCCCGGATTTCCGGAGGCCTACAAGGCCGAGGCCCGCGCGGGCGTGACGTTCCTGAACGCGCTGCGCGCGGAGAAGGATCTCGACTGGACCATCCTGTCCCCTTCCGCGGAGTTCGCGCCGGGGACGCGCACCGGGACGTTTCGCCTCGGCGGGAACGAGCTGCTGACCGATCGGACCGGCAGGAGCTGGGTGTCGATGGAGGATTTCGCGATCGCCCTGGTCGACGAGCTGGAGCAGCCGCGGCATCGCCGCGAGCGCTTCACCGTCGGGTACTGAGGGCCCGGGTCGGTGGCGGCGCGGTCGGGCGAGCAGTTCCTCCAGGGGTTGCGCGGCACCAAGCGGCAGCTCTGGCTCGAGGGGCAGCGCGTGGACGACGTGACCACGCATCCGGCGCTCGCGGGCGGGGCGCAGACGCTGGCCGGCATCTTCGACCGGCTCCACGCCTTCCCCGACGAGTGTCTGGTCCCGGACCCGGAGACCGGTGAGCCGCTCAACGTCGGCCACATGATCCCGCGCTCGATCGACGACCTCAAGCGGCGCAACCGGGGCCTGGCCCGCATCGCGGAGGCCACCGTCGGCCTCATGGGCCGCACCCCCGACTACATGAACGTGAAGTTCGCGAGCTTCGCCGGACGCTGGAAGGACTGGCTCGGCGCGGACGGGCGGAACGAGGAAGGGGCGCACAACCTGGTCGCGTTCCAGAAGCGGCTCGCCCGTCAGGACATCTCACTCACCCACACGATCATCCACCCGACCATCGACAAGGCGACCGATGCCCGGATCGTCGACAGCCGGGTGCCGGTGCACAAGATCGCCGAGACCGCGGGGAGCATCGTGGTGCGCGGCGCGCGCATCCTGGCGACCCTCGCCCCGTACGCCGACGAGATCGCGGTCTATCCCGCCCACCCGCTGCCCGCGGGGGCCGAAGCCTACGCGCTCGCCTTCTCGATCCCGGTGGACACCCCGGGGCTGCTCTTCATGTGCCGCGACAGCGCGGCCACGCCGGGCGTGCCGGTGTTCGACCGGCCCCTGTCGACCCGCTTCGACGAGCAGGACGCCTTCGTGATCTTCGACGACGTCGAGATCCCGCGGGAGCGCCTCTTCATCGACGGCCGGATCGACCTCTACAACACCGTCATCACCACCGGCCTGCGCGACAACATGACGAACCAGACCACCATCCGCGCGCTCACCAAGCTCGAGTTCGCCTACGGCCTCGCCACCCGCATGGCGGAGGCGATCGGCGACGCGAGCCCCGCGACCCAGGAGATGCTGGGCGAGCTGCTCGACTACGTGGAGGTCAGCCGCAGCGCGGTCCTGCTCTCCGCCGAGCACGGGCGGGACGTGGGCGACGGGGTGTGGTTCCCGGACGGCCGCCCGCTCGCCCCCATGCGGTCGCTGCTCGCCACGTGGTTCCCGCGGGTGAACGAGATCCTCGTGCTCATCGGGAGCCACAACCTCCTGGCCACTCCGAGCCGGCGCCAGCTCGACGACGTCCGCCTCCGCCCGCTCATCGACGAGTTCCTGCACGGCGCGAAGGACGTCGACGCCGAGGAGCGGGCCGCCCTGTTCCGCCTCGCGTGGGATTTCGTCGGCTCGACCCTCGCGGGCCGCAACGTCCTCTACGAGCGCTTCTACCTCGCCTCGGCGGCCCGCAATCGCATCGGCCACCACGTGCGCAACGTCGACCGCAGCCGCGCCTACGCGCTCGTCGACGGGATCCTGGCCGCCGGGCGCCGGACGGGCGGGCTCGCGGACGCGTGACTAGGGCCACTCCGCGGGCGGCCGATCGAGCGCCGCGCGATCCCAGCGGGCCAGATCGGCGGCCGCCTCGTACACGCTCTGGAAGAAGTCGAGCACGACTTCATCGGGTGACGCCAGCGACCGGACCGCTTCGTACGGCAAGATGAAATCGGCGAGCTCCCGACTGTAGTAGGCGCTCGGCGGCCGGACCGGTCTGGCCGGAAGGCCCGACGGCTCGGGTCGCGCGTACGCATAGAACGCCGGCTCGGCAACCGTTCCGCTCCCCGGCCAGAACCCGAAGCTGATCTCCTCGTGCGACATCGCCTCCCGGAGCACCCACCACTCGGCCGCCTCGGATTCGGGCGCGCGGCGCCCGCTGAAGCGCGTGAGCGCCAGATCGAAGGCGCCCCAGAAGAAGTGCACCGGGCTGCTCTTCCCGAGAAACCGCCCCTTGAACCGCGCGAGGATGCGATTGGCGTGCAGCAGCATGTGGAAGAATTGTCGGACGCGATCGGCATCGTACGACGCGTGGCGATGATCGTCCTGGAACGGGATCGGCGCGTCCACCTCGACGGGGACGGGCCACATCTTCACGGTGATGCCGAGGCTGGCGAGCGTGTCCACGTACTCTCGATAGAAATCCGCGACGGCCTGTGGACGCAGCGGAATGGCTCGGCTGGCGCCGTCGCTCGTGTCGACGACGAGGCGGTGGTCGGTCAGATCGAAGTGGACCTCGAAGGCGCGTGACCGGTATGGCATCGGCGACGTGCTCAAGCCACGCGCGCTGACGTACAGGGGCACGTGCCACCAGTGATTCTCCGCCGGGGCCAGGGCCAGTCGGGTCTTGCCCACCACCTGCGTCCACATGTGCAGCGTGTCGTGCGTCTCCTGCCACTCCGCCAGAGGCAGCCTCGGCCACACGCCGGAATCACTCGCCATCGCCGTCGACCTCCCTACGTTGTCGGACGGAACCGCTCGAGGGGCCGACGCACGGCTTCACGAATACGCGCCTCGCGAGTCGCACGATCGACCGACGGAAGCACCCCGCCCGCTGGTCACCGGCGTCCTCCTTGGCCGGTCGAGGCGGCGATGTTCATTCACCGCCTGAATTGTATTCCTCGTGTCGAGCGGCCGGCGCCCCCGAAGCCGCCGACGTCGGTCACGGTCGTCGAGGTCGTGGAGCTCCGGACGCTGGGGTAGAGTGGAGGCCGTGACCACCGCCGCGCGCGCCACCGCCGACGTCGGAGTGATCGGGCTCGCCGTGATGGGCCAGAACCTCGCGCTCAACATGGCCGACCACGGCTACCGCGTCGCGGTCTACAACCGGACGGCCGCGGTCATGGAGAAGTTCGTGGCCGCGCACGGGGATACCCCGGGCGGACTCGTGGGCACTACCGCGTTGCCCGACTTCGTCGCTTCGCTCGCGAAGCCGCGCAAGATCCTGATCCTGGTGAAGGCGGGACCGCCGGTGGACGCGGTCGTCGAGCAGCTCCTCGGCGCGGGCGTCGAGCCCGACGACATCGTGGTGGACTGCGGCAACAGCCTCTGGACCGACACCATCCGCCGGGAGCAGCAGCATGCCGAGCGGTGCCGCTTCTTCGGCTCGGGCGTGAGCGGCGGCGAGGTGGGCGCGCGCTTCGGGCCCTCGCTCATGCCGGGCGGGCACCCGGCCTCGTGGGAGCACCTGCGCCCGATCTGGGAGGCCATCGCGGCCAAGGTGGATCCCCGGACGGGTGAGCCGCTGGAGGACTGGGCGCCCGGCAAACCCGTGACCGGCGGTGAGCCCTGCACCGCGTACATCGGCCCCAACGGCGCGGGCCACTACGTGAAGATGGTCCACAACGGCATCGAGTACATCGACATGCAGCTCATCTCGGAGGCCTACCACCTCCTCACCGCGCTCGGGGGCATGACGCCCGACCGGCTCGCCGAGGTGTTCGGCGAGTGGAACCGCAACGAGCTGAGCTCGTATCTGATCCAGATCACCGCCGATATCCTCCAGCAGCGCGACCCCGCCCGGCCGACGCAGTTCCTCGTGGACGCGGTGCTCGACGCCGCGGGCCAGAAGGGCACGGGCAAGTGGACGAGCGTGAACGCGCTCGACCTGGGCATCCCGGCCAACGCCATCGCCGAGGCCGTGTTCGCGCGCTGTCTCTCCGCGTTGAAGGAGGAGCGGGTCGCCGCCGCCGCGGTGCTCGAGGGGCCGGGCGCGCGGTACCGCGGCTCGCCGCCCGAGCTGGTCGAAGGAGTGCGCCGCGCGCTCTACGCCTCGAAGATCTGCGCGTATGCCCAGGGCTTCCAGCTCATGCGGGAAGCGCAGACGGAGTACGACTGGGTGCTCGACTTCGGCACCATCGCCGGGATCTGGCGTGGCGGCTGCATCATCCGCGCGCGCTTCCTCCAGAAGATCACCGAGGCCTACCGCCGCGACCCCGGCCTCGTGAATCTGATGCTCGACCCCTACTTCACGGCGGCGCTGACCTCGAGCCAGGAGTCCTGGCGCGAGGTCGTGGCGCTCGCGGTACGGCACGGCATCCCGGTTCCCGCCTTCGCGAGCGCGCTGGCCTACTTCGACGGCTACCGATCGGCGCGGCTCCCCGCGAATCTCCTCCAGGCCCAGCGTGACTACTTCGGGGCCCACACCTACGAGCGCGTGGACGCCCCGCGGGGGCAGTTCTTCCACGTGGACTGGCCCGACCCGAGGCGCCCGCAGCGGCCGGTCTGATCGTGCCGGCGTCAGATGCTGGCCAGCTCGCCAAAGTACTCGTGATCCTCGTTGTAGCCTCCTTCGCCTCGATTGATCGACCTGACGTCCTCGACGAATTCGATCCCCTGGATCCACTTCACCATCTTGAAGCCGAGCTGGTTCTCGACCCGAAGGCGCAGCGGGGCCCCGTGCAGGTGGTTGAGTGGCGCGCCGTTCATCTCGTAGGCCAGCAAGGTTTGCGGGTGCAGGACGTTGGCGATCGCGAGACTGTCGTAGAATTGGCCGCCCTCCCCTCCTTCGCCGAATGAATAGAAGACGACGGCCTTCGCGCCCGGTGTTGGTCTGACCAGCTCGACCAGTTCAGCCATTGGCAGCCCGCCCCACGCGGCAATGCCCGACCAACCCTGAATGCAGTGGTGCAATGTGACCTGGGTCTTCGTTTTCAGCGCACGGAGGTCGTCCAGCGACACCTCGACCGGGTTCTCCACCAAGCCGTACACTTTCAGGCGGTAGTCCTTGAAATCGCCGGCAGCCAGCGCCTTCCACTCGTCGCAGGTCGGCACTTTGCCATTGGCCCAGAAAAAGGGGGAGACGTCCTCGCGACTGAACTCGGCCCGTGCGGCGGCCCGATCGAGCAGACACGCCATGACCGGCGTGACGACCGCCTTGGCGGCGTGCTGCACGGCCCGGGGGTACCGCCACGCCGTCCAGTTGGCAGCCACATTCAGCAGGACGACCACGCCGATCCCGGCCAGGCCGAGATACAGGCCGATGGGATTGGCGTCGTCCGTCCCCATCACGATGTGGTTCATGTTCCGCGCGAAGCCGGTGAGCAGAACCATGGTCACGTGGGCAATGATGAATACGACGAAGGCGCACATGACGAGAAAGTGGATGGATCGGCCGACCTGGCGGTTGCCGGGCAGCTTCGGGTACCAGGCGAAGCGGGCCGTGAATGCCGGCGACATCGAGGGGCCCGTCAACATCGCCAGAGGGGCGAGGAGGAACACGACCGCGAAGTACGCCAGCTGCTGGAGCGCGTTGTAGTGGTAGAAGCCGTTGGGCTCCGGCGGCAGATGGAAGGTGGCGTAGTGGACGAAGACGGCCCACGCGTCGGGAACGACCCGCCAGGACGTCGGCACCAGTCGCTTCCACTGCCCGGTGCCGAACAGGAGCGCGACGAACACCACGCCGTTCCCGACCCAGAACAAGACGCTGAGGAAGTGCCAGTGCCGGGCCATGCCGACGGTGTGCCGGTGGCCGGGCAAGCCGATCCAGGGCGAAAGAGGCCGGGAGTCGTCTTTTGCCGTCCAGACGCGATCCTTTGGCACCTGGACCGGGGTAAGTCGGAGCCACTCCGTGCCGGGGGTGCAATGGACGTTGCCGTACAGCCGCGGGTGATCCATGAGGATCTGCAAGCCGCTGCGAATGAGGAGGACCAGGAACAGCAGGTTGACGTAGTGGGTGATGCGCAGCCAGGCCGGGAAGCCGTACGGCTCCGCCGGCGGTTCGAGGATCAACGTGGAGCTGGACGACACCGACGGAAGGCCGAGCGTACCCCACTGGATGTACGCCGCGGCAACCAGGAGCAGCGGCAGCGAGACGAGCGGCAGGACCGCGCGGGTTCGAACGTGCATGGGATCACACCGGCATCATCTGCGGTGCTCGAGAAGAACGTCTGCCCCGTGTACGGCCGGCGGCACGATCTCGTAGCCCGAGGGCTCGCGGTGGTACTCGAGCCCGAAGCGGGCAATGCAGTAGAGGGTTAGCATGCCACCGATCACCACCGGGCCGATGCCGAGGAGAAGGCCTCCCACCATGACGAGCAGGCTCCCGGCCAGGAGGATCGGCCAGAAGGATGGCCGTGGCATGTGGACCGGCTCGAGTTGGGGTTCGGGAAGCAGGTCGACAGGAAGCCGTCGGTCCGCCTCGTCGCCATACTTGCGCAGCCAGAGCTCATCCCGGTCACGCACGATCGGGATCCGGCTGAAGTTCCAGGGTGGCGGTGGCGAGGGAACGGACCATTCGAGTGTCCGGCCGTCCCAGGGATCAGCCCCGGCCGGCGCAGCCGGGCGCGTGGTCTTGACCACGTTCACGAGGAAGACGACGAAGGACAGGGCGATGAGAAAGGCTCCGATCGTCGAGGCCAGGTTCCAGAGGTTCCAGCCGAGATCGGGCGCGTACGTGTAGATGCGGCGCGGCATCCCGATGAGCCCCAGGTAGTGCATGGGAAAGAACGCCAGGTTGAAACCCAGGAACATGAGCCCGAAGTGCCACCGGCCCAGGCGCTCGTCCAGCACCCGGCCGAAGATCTTCGGCCACCAGTAGTACACGC